>DASXPV010000029.1:0-57515 GCA_036493355.1 Rhabdochlamydiaceae bacterium | reverse complement strand
TACAATTTTTGCACCTTGAGCATAATCAGCTTCAGCAACTTGTTCCAGAGATAGGCAACCTTGGCGCATTACGATTGTTGTACCTTGAGCATAATCGGCTTCAGCAACTTGTTCCAGAGATAGGCAACCTTGGCGCATTACGATTTTTGCACCTTGAGCATAATCAGCTTCAGCAATATCCCGTAGAGATAGATAACCTTGGCGCATTGGAAGAATGTGACCTTAACAATAATAGACTTCTTTAGAAACTAAAAATTTGAGTATACTTACCCGCTTCCAACTGTGGAGGCGGGTAAGTATACTCAAATTTTTAGTTTCGAAAAAAGTCTAATGAAAACGTCATCGGCAGCTTAAAACGTTTTAAGATTTTGTCTGATCGTTATCGAAATAGGCGCAAAAGGTTCACTCTTCGATTCAACTTAATCGCAGGAATTTACAATTTGGAGTTGGCAAAATGAGTTTCGAAAGAAGTCTATTTGTACGGATCAAAAAGTTATGAGCGAATGGAAGACGTGATCAATTGGCATTACCAAGAAAACAAGATGACGAGCAAAATCCAGTTTAACTTTGGTCCTTACCAAAAACTTATAAATGTTTAAGCGGATTTACTTAGTATTTCGCTTTAGTCTCTAGGTACCCTTGTGCGCGCAGGGAGACGTATTTCTCTCTACCGATGATAAGATGGTCGTCAAGGCCGATGCCCATGACCTTGCTCGAATGGATGAGACATCGCGTGAGCTCCAGGTCAGCATTAGAGGGCGTGGGATCGCCGCTGGGGTGGTTGTGCGCGAGGATGAAGCTGTGGGCTTTATGGCGGACGGCCGGGTAGAAAATCTCGCGCGGATGGGCGAGCACTTCCGATAGGGTTCCCACGGCGACGTGTTCGCGATGGATGAGGCAGCCTTTCACATCGCGCAAGAGCACGAGCAGCACTTCTTGCTTGCAATGCTCGATTTCGGCCTTGGCGATGCGATAGGCCTCTTCGCAGGAGATGATAGGAGCAGCGTGCGAGGTGAGTTTTTGGCACTTGAGAACGATGCCGAAAATTGCTTTGAGCTGGATGGCTTTAGCTTGACCTATACCTTTAATGAGCATGAGCTCTGCAATCGAGGCATCGAAAAGGTTTTCCACGCTACCAAAATGCCCTAGAACTTCTTGGGCGAGATCGAGCACTGATTTGCCTTGCGTGCCGTTGCAGAGGACGATGGCCAAAAGTTCGGCTAGCGAAAGCGCGTCGGGCCCTTGCTGCAGCAGGCGCTCGCGGGGCCTTTCTGATTGGGGCAGAGATTTCAATTGCATGTTTTAACCAAAAAGGAAGGGGGCTACCTTGTGCTCGAGCGTGCTGGGAATTTCGACTTTCATAAGCACATCATTTTCTTCATATTCGCAAGAGATGACGCGCCCTGCGCGCATGAGCTCGCTGACAAGGACGTAATGGCTCTGCGGGATGCGCAAGCTGACGATTTTGCGCAAAAGCGAGATCTCCTTGGCCATGAGCTGTGTCAACTCTTCCAATCCATTCCCCTTGAGTGCGGAAATCCCCACAGTCTTGGGGTATTTGATGCGCAGCTTGGCGAGAATGGGGGGATAGGTGCATAGATCAACTTTGTTGAGAACGGTAATAATAGGGCGATCGGCAGCGCCCAGCTCGCCCAGCACTTTAAGCGTCTCTTCTGCTTGTTCTTCGGCTTTAGGGTGGCTGACGTCAATTAAGTGTAGTAAAATATCGGCATGCACAGCTTCTTCGAGGGTGCTTTTAAACGCTGCAACGAGCATGTGGGGAATTTTGCGGATGAATCCTACGGTGTCGATGAGCAGGATTTCTTGTTTATTCGGCAGGATGAATTTGCGCGTGGTCGTGTCCAATGTTGCAAAAAGCTTATCTTCTCGCAGGACAGCGGCACCGGTAAGCGCATGGAGAAGTGTCGATTTGCCCGCATTGGTATAGCCTACGATGGAAAAGGTGGGGATATTTGTGCGCTTGCGCAGGCTGCGCTGCACCTCGCGCTGAGCGGCGACCTCTTCGATCTCTTTTTTCAACTTTTCGATTTGGCGGCGCAGGATGCGTCTGTCGATCTCGATCTGCTTTTCCCCTTCGCCCTTAAGATAGGCGCCTCCGCCACCGGCGGTTGCTGTCTGGCGAGAGAGGTGGGTCCATAAACGTTTGAGGCGAGGCATTTGGTAGCGGCATTTGGCCAGTTCAATCTGCAAGCGCGCCTCGCGCGTCTGGGCGCGCTGAGCAAATACCTCGATAATGAGTTCCGTGCGGTCGATGACAGCGCGCTTCAAGAGCTTTTCCAAATTTCTTTGCTGATGCGGCGTGATCTCGTCGTCAAAAATAATCACGTCGCACGCGCGCTCTTCAGCAAGGCGATCGATTTCTTCGAGCTTGCCTTTGCCCAAAAAGGTTGCCGCTTCAATTTTTTTAATCGAACAGGGCACTTTTTCGACAACCTGCAGGCCATAGGTATCGCAAAGACGCTCTAATTCGTCGAGATACTCTTGGCATTGCTCTCTTTCGTCGCCCGAGCGGTAGGATCCAACTAAAAGGGCGGTTTTTAATACTTTGAGCTCAACTTGCTCCGGGTGTTCTGGCTTGGGTGGCTTCATATCACAATTTCAATTTCTAAACCGTCATGGCTCAAATGAAAATCCATAGGCAATAGTGCATAGGCGCTTTCGTGATCCAAGTCATGCGCGATGTGGGTAAAGTATGTTATTTTGGCCCCCGCTTTTCTGGAAAAGGCAATGGCTTCTTCTATGCTAAAATGCATATCGGTCGGATGGAGCCGCAGCGCGCTGAGCACCAGAATTTCCACGCCTCTTAAACCGTGGAACACTGCGTCAGAATAGGTGCGGATGTCAGAGACATAGGCAAAATTGCCCACGCGAAATCCCGTCACCTTCATCTGCTGTTGAAAATAGCTCAGGTAAGAGAGGGAAAGGCCCTCAAAGAGCATCTGCCCGAAGTCGTTTTCCAAAAGATAAAAATCCAATTGGGCCGGAGTGCTCTTTCCTTCTATGGATAGAAAGAGATAGAGAAAGCGCTGCTGGATCTCATCAAACGTCTCTTGCGATAGCAAACAGGGGAGTTTTTTCTTCTCGAGGAAATAATAGGCGCGCAAGTCGTCGATTCCCGCGATGTGATCGGCATGCGCATGCGTGATGAGAACGCCATCTAGTCGTTCAATGCGGTGCTTTAATGCCTGCTGACGAAAATCAGGGCCCACATCAATGAGATATTTTTTTTCTCCCACCGTGATAAGCCCGGCCGAGCGCAACCGCTTATTTAAAAGGGAATTCGACGTGCACACAGAGCAATGGCAGCCGATCAAAGGCACTCCACCCGAGGCTCCTGTTCCCAAAAACAAAAAACGCGCATTCATAAGAACATAGTCTATGCTAAATCGGCGCTTATTTTATACCCAAAAAACTTGAAAAATTGAGCTTTGTCTGTGTCGGCTTTTTCTCAGATTTTTCAAGTTTTGGTATATACACTGAATTCTTGGGGAAGAAGCGAGGGGTCATCGCACAGGAGGGCTTGCGACATTCTCTCCCCTAGCAAGCCATGGTAGAGCAGGCCGCGCGATCCTAGCGCCGTGCAGAGCCAAATATTTTCTTTTAATCGCCCCGCCATCGGGAAGTAGTGGCCAATGCGCATGACGCGAAAGGCCGCCCTGCACTCAGTAACGATAAAGCGCGCCGCTTGAGGATAAAACGCAGACACCTTGGGCAATAAATCCTCATAGGCTTTGGGCAGATCGGGAAGCGGGCTGAATTCCCCTCTTTCATAGGTCGAACCGATAAAACAGGCTCTCTCTTCTCCCACATGGGCGATGTATCCCTTGCCGATCATGCTCTGCTCGGGCAAATGGGTGCCCTCGGGCACGGCACAGCGCAAGATTTGCCCTTTTAGTGGCTCTAGGCGCAAGCCACTCACTTGCGGGAAGGCGAAGATGCCCTCTCCTGCCGCAAGGACAATCCGATCGTATCCTACAAGCTCCTCGACGCCCATGATCTTTTTGATGACTAACTTTACGCCCTGGCTTTGCGCGTCGAGCCACAAAGTTTCAAGATAGGGCTTGCAAAAGATGGTCATCCCCACATGCGCTAAAAAAGCCCTCTCATCGTAGACTGCGATATCTTCAAAGCTCTTCGTGTAGGACAGTAGCAAAGCGCGCTGCATCTCATTGTGGGGATAGAGCAGGATGCCACTTTCTTTTGCTAGAGGCCCTCTGCTATGCCGCTGCGCTGCTTTTAAGAGCTTTTTTGTGGCGGCGATGCCCTCGTCGGCGAGGAAACTGCGCCTTCCCTGTTTGCTGGGATAAGGATGCATCAATCCCGCCGAAATGCCCGACGCGCCGCTTCCGATGCCTATTGCATCAAAAAGAGTCACGGTACAATGCCCACTTTGCGAAAGATGCCAGGCAATGCTGAGGCCTGCTAAACCCGCCCCCACAATGGCGATTTTCATGGGAGGCTATTCTCTCCGCGCATTTTCTTGACCATCAAGGCATGGCATTCTGCGGAAAAATTGAAGAAGAAAATGATCGTGGGCGCAAGCAAAATGCAAAAGGGAAGCATGATGAAGAACCATTGAAATCCCACTTCAACGGCTTTTTCGGCCTCAAAATAGCTCTTGCCCGTCATTACTGCTGCTCCGATCATAAGTCCTGTAAGAAAAAATAGCGGGATCAAGCCCAAAAGCAGCAGTAGAATGTTGGAAAAAGGGTTGCTCTTAAAGCGCTGCACGAGCAGCTCGACGTCTACTTTGGATTGCAGGGCGATGCAGGGAGTCATAAAAAACAGCAAAAGGACGCTAGCGATGCAGATGGCAAAAAAGGAGAGCAGCAGCAAGAAGGGTCCAAAGGAAAAAATCACCCCGAAGGCATTTCCAAATAAGGGAATGCATTTTAAAAGATAAAACATCCCTAAAAACGCCCACAGCACAAAGTAGGCCAATACCAGCGGGATGCACAGATATGCCACCTCGATGAGAAGTCCCTTAGAGGAAACCAGCGTCCGCGCGTAGCTGACCGGTAATTTTTTGATCTCGTGGTGATAGATGCGAATGAGCAAAATGCCTAAAAGCAGCAAAACCGCCGTACAACAAAAGATAGGGAAAAAGGTCAAACTCAGGGTAATGTACTCATTGGCTTTAGCCGCGATGGCGCGGCACAAAACGATCAGCATCCCGCACAGGACTAAAATTGCTGCGGTAAAGCAGAGCTTTTTGCGGGAAAACGTCAAGCTCAACGCCCGATTAAAGATGATTTCCACTTCCTTCCACGTCATGCTTGGGGAGCATAACAAAAGCAAGAGTTTATTTCTAGAAATCCAGCCTGAAGCCTAGGGTAAGCCCTTGGAAGGTGAGATCGCCGTTATTCCTGGAGATCGCCCCGGGATTGGTGGAATTGAGAAAGCGCACCAGGTTATTTTGGTCGAAGAAGACGTTCAGCTCCCAGCCCAACTTTACCCCAAAGTGGTAGCGGTTTTGAGAAAAGAAGCGATCCCATTGCAGGCCTAGTGCTATCTCTGCGATTGCAGTCACGCTGTCCGTATCGGCAGACACATCCAGCCTATTTTGTCTTGTGGATTTAAATCTCTCCTTCTCTTCGACATCAAAACTCCCCGAGACGAGCGAGGCGGCGCCGTTGCCGTAGATTCCGATGCCCTTGCCCAATCCCCAAAGAGTGTTCAGCCCCACCCTCAAACCCACTCCCCAAAAGTTATTCATCAGCTTAACGAGGTCCTCATCTCCCCCAGGCGCTGCCGTGCCGCCCTCATACTCGATGTGTCCCTCTTGGTCTATCGTCAGGCCTCGTACCCCAAAGAAGGGCCGGATGCTCAGCCAGCGACTGATCAAGCAGTTTCTCCCCAGTTCGATATCCCCAATATTGAGATTTGCCTTCCAGCGGAAGCGAGCGTGATCGGCAAAAAAATTGTCTGGCAAACCAAAAGGTGCTTCAAAAACAGGGAAAACCGCGCCGCCATCAGGTGCGCTGACAGAAGAATGCGCGCGCGCTTGCACGTAAGTGTAATTAAAAAAGAGATCCCACTGATCGTGAGGCAATTTGATCCCAAGTCCCGCCTGCACGCCCCAGTCCCACTCAAAATCGGGAGATTTGACTTTGCCGTCGTCCACGTGGTCTTGCGCGCTGCTTTTGACCGCGTAGTCAAGCCCATCCTCGCTCGCTTGCCACAGCAGTACCTCCACATCGAGCCACACTCTTTTGCTATTGACAATGCTTTGCGGATCAAAGACTCGATCCTCAGGCAGCAGAGGCGGGGGCCCCTGCGCGACAGGAGCACTAGCAGGAGTAGAGACGTCGTCGTTTAATAATAATCCAGCAGATAGAAGAACTGGACTAACTAACAACAATAAAGCCAGTGATTTACTCATTTTATTTAATAAAATTAAATTAACTATAGTTAATTATTATAATATTAATTAAATTGATAACTAGTCAACTGAATTAAATGAAATTAACGCAGCTTGAAAAGATATTTGGGGCGGACGATGGGAGTGCCCTTGCCGCCTCGAGCTTCAAGTCGTTCGTAGACGATTTGGATAGCAATGCCGACGGAGCGGCTCAATCCAAAAAGGACAGTGTAGTATTCAGGATAGGGAAAGCCCGAAACGGTTAGCAGGGTTCCCGAAACGGCATCCACGTTGGGATGCGGATCGGAAATTTTGGGATTCTCAGCTAGCACCCTGGAGCCGGCTTTGCGCAGCAGAAGGGCGATTTTGACAAGTGGATGATTGGGATAATGCTTTTGGACAAAGTCATATTGCACGGTGGCGCGTGGGTCTTCGACGCGCAAGACGGCGTGGCCAAAGCCAAAGACGAGCTGATTGCGCTCAAGCCTTTTGCGTATGAAGCGCTCGACATCGGTTTCCGTGGCGTTTTCACCCACTTCGTGCAGAGTTAAGCGCACAAATTCCAGGCATTCCTGGTTGGCCTTGCCGTGTCTGGGCCCCGCAAGGGCACACATCGCTGAGGCAATAGAGCCATACATGTCTTCGAGGCCAGAAGCTACTGCCTTGCCAACAAAAGTGGAGAGGTTGCCGCCGCCGTGATCGTAGTGCAGGACATTAAATAGACGAAAGGCCCGCGTTAGTTCGGAAAGATGCGCATGGGGGATTTTAAGCATCCGGGCGAAGTTTTCCATGTATCCCATTTGCGAATCGGGATCGGCAGTTGCTCCCCAGCCCGCGTGGTGATTGATTACGGCTGCGCAGAGATGGGGAATTTTGGCAATGAGGTTTAAACAGTCTTCGCGGTAATCACCTGTGGTCTCAAACATCCCTAAGAGAAGTAGGGAAGCGCAGAAGAGTTTCATGGGATGCCCTTTTCGCGGCAACGCGTGTAGGGCGGAGAGGATCTCTTTAGAGCAGCGGGCACGTTTTCTCAATTCCCTGTCAAAATGCTCCACCTCTTTTTCTGAACCATCCTTTCCGTGGTAGAGTAAATAGATTGCTCGCACGGGCTCCCAATAAGCGATCTTATCTATGGACTGATCGACATAAAAGAGTCCTTTCTGAGGATCGACGTAGGAGGTGGGGCAATAACCAACGGGAAATCCGCGCAGGCCCGTCTCGAGCTTGTCTTTTGTGATGCTAAAAAGTATTTCCTCTTCTGACATATCACCTCAAAAGATGCTCGACGAGATGGCGCTCTTCCAAGAGCTCTTTTTCACTCAAATGGATCTTTTCTTTTAAGAAGGAATCCCAGGTAATATCTTTTACGATCTCCACTTGGGCGTTTCCTTTGCATATGCAGGGAAAGGAAAAGACCAGGTTGTCCGCAATGCCATAAGGATTACCGTCGGAGAGCAGGGCCACGGAGGTCCAATCCCCAGGCTTGGTGGAATGCAGGAGCGCGTGCAGAGTGTCGAGCACGGCGTTGGCCGCCGATGCCGCAGAGGATTTGCCCCGCACGGCAATAACTTGAGCGCCTCTTTTTTGAACTGCAGGGATAAAATCTCTTTCACACCAGGCTCGGTCTTTGATCACCTCTAAAGCAGGCCGCCCTTGAATCTGCGCATGGATAAAGTCGGGCACTTGCGTTGCCGAGTGGTTGCCCCAGATTGTCATGCGCGTCACGGCATCTACCGGAATTTCAGGTTTGCGCATGTCGCTGATAAAAGCGGGCTCTTCGCTGACTACGCTTGCTTTTCTGGCGAGCATGGCGCGGGCCCGATTTTCGTCGAGGCGCATCATGGAAAAAAAGCGCTCTTTTTTTAATTTAGGTGCGTGGTGCATGGCAATGAGGCAATTCGTGTTGCACGGATTACCAACGACGAGGACTAGGGCATCGCGGTCTGCCACCTCGTTTAAAGCCTTGCCCTGTTCGATAAAGATTTTGGCATTGGCGCCGAGCAGATCTTTTCTTTCCATCCCCGGCCCACGCGGCTTTGCGCCGATGAGCAGGGCAATTTGAGCCCCCTCGAAAATTTCCACAGCGTGCGAGCTGATTTTAACTTCTTTCAAGAGCGGAAAGGCGCAGTCTTCCAATTCCATCGCGACGCCTTTGAGTCCCTCGAGTTGTTCTGGAACCTCCAAGATATGCAAGGCTATCGGCTGATCGGGCCCCAGTAGATCCCCCGAAGCGATGCGGAAAAGAAGGCTATAGGCGATTTGGCCAGCGCCGCCGGTCACGGCGATCCGTTTTAGGGTTTTTTGCATAGCTGTCACTATATAATTATAATTTTAATTTTATCCTAATGGGGTATTTTTACAAGCTGAGTTATTCTTTGCGTTTTACTTCCGCCTCAATTCTTGCTATGCTAAATATTCATTTTTTAACAAAATAATTTATGATATTTTTCGCTGTCCTCATGTTTGCGATCTGGTCGAGCGTCTTTTCGCTCAGCAAGCTGACCCTGCAATACTCCCCCCCCCTTTTCTTGACTGGGATGCGGATGGTGCTAGCCGGCGCACTTTTGCTTTTATTTATCGCCTTTGCCCGGCGCTCCGACTTCAAACTCAATCGCAGACAGCTACTTTCCTTAGGCCTGCTCGCTTTTTTTAGCATCTATTTAACCAATACGCTCGAATTCTGGGGCGTACAGTACCTCTCAGCTGCCAAAACCTGCTTTATTTACTCTCTTTCCCCTTTCTTTTCCGCCTTTTTTTCTTACCTGCATTTCAAAGAAAAAATGAATAGGAACAAATGGATAGGCATGGTGATCAGCTTTATCGGATTCATCCCCGTGCTGATGATGCAGACCGGATCGGAAGAACTGCTCAACGCCTTTAGCTTCTTTTCATGGCCCACTCTCGCCATCGCCGGGGCCGCGATGGCTTCCGTCTACGGCTGGGTCCTTTTGCGGATTATGGTCAAAGACCAGGCTATCTCACCCCTGATGGCCAATGGCTCGAGTATGCTGATAGGCGGAGCATTGGCTTTTGCCCACTCCTTTTGGGTAGAGAGCTGGGCTCCTACCCCTGTCGCCGCGGCTCACTGGGGTCCCTTTATCAAAGGTCTCTTGATCATGACTCTTCTCTACAATATTATCTGTTACAACCTCTATGGCTACTTCCTCAAGCGCTTTACGGCGACCTTCCTTTCCTTTATCGGACTGCTCAGCCCCATCTTCGCCTCTCTAAACGGCTGGATTTTCCTAAGAGAACCTATCTCCTGGACGATCCTACTCTCCACCGCCGTCGTTTCCTTGGGCCTGTGGATCTTCTATCGCGCCGAACTTAAACAAGGTTATATTAGATCTCCTGCGTAATTTTTATTTTAAATTATTTAATACGATAATTGTAAAAAGGCATATATATATTTAAAGTTGAATAAAATTGATTTTTTAATTAAAATAATTACATAAAACCATTTTACTAATCTTAGTAAAAGCCTTTGAAGGCTTATTGACTTTTTGTGACAATTCTGAGCTTGCCCCCTCTAAAGCATTTAAATATATCCAATACTGAAATTTTTGCGTCTAGAGCGAGCGACCCATTGCCGATGGCAAGGCGCGAGTGAAGACCAAAAATTTGTTGCTAAGCCGTCGCTGTCAAATATGACGTTATTTTTTTGGATTGTTATTACATGTTTGGCTTTCTCGGGATGGAGAAAAGAGAGACAGATTGATCACTTGACTTTTCACTCCTTTTTTTGAGAAATAGAAAAGGATGTCCGGTATTCGAAAAGCTCTCTTCTTATTTTTTCCCGTCGCCCTCATTGCGCAGCAAGCGGCAGATCCCGCTTTATACGCCCCTACACCGGGAGCTCGCGTCTTTATCATCGGTGATTTTTTGTATTGGACAGCTCAGCAAGAAGGACTCGATTTTTCCTACACGGCCAAAGGAACGCCGGGGCAGCTTCCCCTCTTCGATGTTAAAACCCTCTCCTGTGATCCCGAATGGAGCACGGGATTCCGCGTGGGGCTGGGCTATCGCCTGCCTCACGATCTGTGGGAGGCGCGCGGCTATGTCACACAGCTGCGCACCACAAACCACCTCGAGAGCCACGCCAGCGGATCGCACTTTATTGCTTTTAACGCGGGGCTGCCCATTGCGCAAACGAGCGGCTTTTCCAAAGAGAAAGGCAATTGGCATTTAAAGTATACGCTGCTCGACGTGGAGCTGAGCCGCTGCTATCCGGCCACGCGCTTTTTGGCCATCAACCCCTTCCTGGGAGCCCGCGGGGCATGGATCCAGCAAACCGTGCATTTTACCCTCTCCGATCCCAATCAGCTTGAGGTCGAGGGCAAAAACCGCTTTGAAGGCGGCGGATTAAGGCTTGGCACCGATCTGCAATTTTACCTAGCCAAATGTGTGAGCTTCTTTGCCCAAGGCTCGCTGAGCCTGCTCTCGGGCCGCTTCAAAGTGGACGCGCACGTAGAAGGTGGCGAATGGCCCATGTTCTCGGAGCGGCGCAAGCCGCACCGCCTATGCGCCAATTGCGAGCTGCGCGCTGGGGCAAAGGGCACCATCCCCCTCTACCGCAAACAGGCATTTCTCACATTAGGGCTCTCCTATGATATGGCCTTGTGGTTTTCGCAAAATCAGCTGCTGAATTTTTTCCAGGCGGCCAATGCCATCCAGGTGCAGTCCCTCCAGGGAAATTTGACCTTGCAAGGGATTACCTTTTCCACCCGCTTAGACTTTTAAACATACCTTGGACAAGAAAGGATTGGAATCCTCCTTTAAAAACGTCCAACTTTTAAAAATGTCCAATTAATTGTACAATGAAAAGAGAGCGAAGCTATAATATGGCCTCTTTATAGCAAGGTGGAGATATGAGCGCAGAGGCAGGAGGTGTTAAAGGGCAAATAATTCCGAATCAAATGCAAGTGAGAAATCATCCTGCGGCGCCAAGCTGCTGTTCGACTTTAACCAAAATTACCTTCGCGACTCTGGCCATTATAGCATATTTAGGACGAGGCTTCATCACTCAGAGGCCAGAGTGTATGCAATGGAATGACGCGCTTAGTGAAATAGAAACAACTACTTTTGCAGATAGAACAAATTACGCGATAACGGAAGGGTCATACCGAGCTTTAGCCCAATACAGATGCGATAATCATTTTGAAGAATTAAGTGAAATAGAGGAATTCTGCCTTTTATCTTCTTTTCCAAAAGGTAAAATTCCTATTCACTGGACATCTAGTTTCGCAAAAGAGCGTCCTGAATTAGGGCTCGACTACTTTGCTACATGTGCAACTGTAAGACAGAAAATCTTAACGCTAAACGAAGGCCGCTTGAAGGAAAAAATAGCTGAAAAACCATTGCTCTGCAGCAGAGTTCAGAAAGTTTAACTATTTTGAGGCGAGCTGGGTGGCCAGGGAGAGACCCAAAGCGGTCAGGTAGACAGCGCTGCCTTCCCCTTTTTTGACGAAGTTAGCCTTGGCCAGAAGAACGACGATCGCGTTGACGCCGCGGTCATTTTGCCCGATGGCTCTGCCCACAGTGTAACGGTCAATTTCGCTCTCAAAACTGCCCTGCTGCAGGGCGAGCTGGTGCAGTTTGACTAAAAAGAGTTCATCTTTTGTCGTAGCCTTTTGACTCATTGCTTTACCTTTTTTAATTGAGGACCCTGCGGGGTATCCTTGATGAGGTAGCCTTGTGATTGGATAAAGAGGCGGCATTCATCCGCCATTTTCCAATTTTTCTCCAAACGCGCCTTTTCGCGCCGGGCAAGGGCATCGAGAAGCTCCTGTCCAATAGTTTCAGCCTGAGGAATAAGCGATAGCACGCCGAGCACCTCATCGCATTTGCCTAAAAAGTCCAAAACATC
Source organism: Rhabdochlamydiaceae bacterium (assembly GCA_036493355.1). Lineage (GTDB taxonomy): Bacteria > Chlamydiota > Chlamydiia > Chlamydiales > Rhabdochlamydiaceae > JABDFI01. Next base: position 45,267 of record DASXPV010000029.1, on the reverse strand, counting down.
CTCCGCCTCCGATATACCGATCCTACCTTCGTCGCACAGAGTATTGACCTGACGCACCATGTCAAAGATACTCGCCAGCGCCGCGGAGATGTTGAGATCGTCAGCGAGATGGAGCTTAAACTCTTTCATCGTTTTATCCAGAATCGGAAAAATAAATCCATGGCTTTTTTTTACCTTGAGATCGTGTAAGATGTTTTCCACGGCATGCTCCTTGACGGGAATATCGCCAAGCGTCTTTTGCAAAATGGGCTTCATGAAATCGGGATCCAGGATGTCGCGGTCTTTCTCATCATGCACTTGATGCCAGACTTTTAGCATGAGCTCCCGCTTTTCGGAGTTTTCCGCCAGATTTTTATCCAAGACAAAGCCGAGAAGCGTGCGCATTTTTTCATCGGCGACAGTAGCCAGGATCTTATTGACGAGCTCTTTTTTTTCAAGGGTCTGGGGCAAGGAGCGCTCCAAAATGGGCTCTAAGACATGAGGGTCTAAAATGTTTTTTTCCTTAAGGGCTTTGATATCGAGTAAAATGCGCTCTTGCACTTGCTTCTTTAAAGGTTGATTGGGAAGCGCTTTGTCCAAGATAAAATCGAGGGCCTTTTGCATCTTCTGCTCGCGGATCGTCTGCAAGCGCGCAATAAAATCTCCCATGCGCTCAAGCGTTGCTACAGCAGCATCGAGACCTGTGAAAGTGAAGTTAAGCTGTGTGCGGTAGTGCACCTGCAAAAGCATATAGCGCACCGCAGTACCGCTGTAGCCGCGGGCGAGCAGATCGCGCAGGGTGTAAAAATTCCCTAGGCTCTTTGACATTTTCTTATGGTCTACGAGCAGGTGCTCGGAGTGCACCCAATAGCGGGCAAATCGGCATTGCGTAGCACCTTCGGACTGCGCGATCTCATTTTCATGGTGAGGGAAAATATTGTCCACGCCGCCTACGTGGATGTCGATGCTCTCGCCTAAGAGTTTCATCGCCATGGCGGAGCATTCAATATGCCAGCCGGGCCGCCCTTTTCCAAAAGGGCTTTCCCAAAAGATCTCCCCATCACGTTGAAAATCCCATATTTTCCAAAGCACGAAATCGCTGACATTTTCCTTGTCATATTCATCGGCAGCCACACCCGATGCCCCAGCTTTTAATTCATTAAGGTGCAGATGAGAGAGCCGCCCATATGCGGGAAATTTAGCGATCGCATAATAAATGCTCCCATCTTCTCCCTTGTAGGCGATGCCTTTATCAAGGAGTTTTTGGATGAGCACAATCATCTCGCGGATGTAATCGGTTGCCTGAGGGTAGTACTCGACGGGTTCGATATTAAGGGTTTTGAGATCGTCGAAAAAAGCCTCTTTGTAAGGGGTTGTGAAGGTGTCCAAGGAGATATTGTTTTCGATAGCTCCTTTAATCGTCTTGTCATCGACGTCGGTGAGGTTCATCGCCTGCTTTACCATATAGCCTAAAAACTTCAAGGCGCGGCGCAGGAGGTCTTCGAAAACGTAGGTGCGAAAATTGCCGATATGGGCAAAGTTGTATACCGTGGGGCCGCAGGTGTACATGCGCACCGTGCGCCCGTCGCTGGGAACTACTTCTTCCTTCTCGCGCGTTTCTGTATTGTAGATTTTGAGTTTTGTCTTTTGCATAAAATTAAGAGTCTGTTTATAAAAATTTATAATTCTCTAAAATTAACTTCTTTTCCTTCGCCTAGTTGATTAATAAACAGACTCTAAGAGGTCATTTCATCTAAGAGGCGATAGTGGGTTTTTCCTGTGCCTGTCAAGGGGATATGGTCCACTTTGCGCACATCGCCGATTTTAACAATGCGCCCATATCCGCTGTCCTTCAATACGGAATTCACATCTTCTTTGCTGATGGAAAAAGTCGTATAAAGGACGATGACGGGTTTATCGGTATCCTTTTCCTTTACGCTTATGGCTAAAGGAGGACCTTCCTGCTCGGCTTGCGACCAGTGCTTTTCCTGAGCAATTTTGAGCAGCTCCTCTTCGAGGCCTGCCAAGCTTACCATCTCCCCACCAATTTTCACAAAGCGCTTCATGCGCCCTGTTAAAATTAAAGTGCCGTCCGCATCGAGCCATCCCCTATCGCCTGAACGATAAAAGCGCTGTCCCTCAAGTAAAATAAAGGGATCAGGCTTATTGCCCAAATACCCGGAGAAGACGCTTGGCCCGCTGATGCACACCTCTCCCTCTTTTCCCGCGGGCAAAAGGGCTCCGGTATCAGGATCGATGATGCGCACATTCACCTCAGAAATGGGCAGTCCAACGCCCTTATGCAGCGTTCCCGGGCGATCAAAGCTTACCACGGGGCTGCATTCGGTGATCCCGTATCCTTCGATCAATTCCGCATGGGGAAGATGACTTTTCACATAATCAAATAGCTCTTGCGGGGTCTTTTCCGCCCCGGAAACAATCAGCCGCAGCGACTGCAGGGATTCAGACTTGCTCACGCGGAAGAGCGCGCGGATAAAACTGGGAGCGCAAAAAAGCAGCGTGGGCTTCCACCCGGCGATATCCTTGGCCATGCCGTGAGAATCATTGGGGTTGGGTGCAAAGCACACTTTAAATCCTCCAAACAAGGGGAGCAGCCCAGATACGGAAATGCCAAAAGAATGAAAAGGCGGCAAAATGCCGTAGAGAATGTCTTTCTCTTGCATCTGTGCCGAACTCATGGATGCGCGCTGATTGCTGAGCAGGTTGTCATGGGAGAGAGGCACCCCTTTGGGCAGCGACTCCGTGCCGCTTGTGAAGAGGATAAGGGCGGGATCAGAAGGATTGATCGCATCCAAAGAAAGCTCCTTGAGCAATGCGTCGCAGGATTGCCGGCTCCGCCACCAGCCTTTGATCTTGTCCAGTAAACGGATTTTAGGGCGTACATCTTCCAACAAGAGGAATTTTTCTTCCATTTTGCCAAAATCGCCATTTTCCAATTTGTCTAGAAAGCGATCGGAACTGATCACATGGGTAAGGTGCGTTAAGTCCAGCGCATGATCCAGCGCGCGCACCCCGGATGTCCAGTTCAGCAGGACGGGAATCTTGCGCGCACATAGTACGGCTAGAACAACGATATAGGCGCTGCAGGAAGAGGGCAAAAGAATGCCCACTTTGTCACCGGGTATGAGTTCTCGAAATTTTTCCGCTAGTACGAGCGTGGCGGTTTTAATCTTGCGGTAGCTCAACGGGCCTGAGAGCAAGTCCGTACACGCGATCGCCCCCTTGTTGCGCTCGCAGCTGCGCAAAAAAACCTCTTGCAGAGTGCGCCCTGGCGGTATCTCGGGGGAAAGCCTTTTCTTTTCTTCGGGCCATCTACGCTGGGATAGTGCGCTCGCCTCTTCCTCCTCTTCGCTTTCGCGTTTATATCCCGCGGCAGCTTGTAGCACATCTTCTACCGTGCGCAAGGTTCCTGGCACAAGATCTCCCACTTCATATTTTTCGTCCAAAAAGATGTAGATTTCAGCGACGTCCAAAGAATCCAGCCCCAAATCGTGTGAAAGGTGCATTGTGCGCCGGATATTTTCCACAGGCTGCTTAGAGAGTAAAGAGAGCTCTTTGAACACGACATCCTGAATCGCGCTCGAAACAAAACGCTCCGGCACAGCCGCAGCGGGCTCCTTGGGCAAAAACACCGTGGGAAACTCCTTCTTCCACCACGCGTAGGAGACGAGGGATACGGGCTCTCCTCCTTTTTCTGGGTAGCGGTTGTACCACTCTTCCAAATACTTATTCAGCGTCAAGCGCGGCGCTCCATAAGGAAAATCCGCGGAAGGCACTTCCAGCTCGATCTTCAAGAGGCGCTTGGGCGTAAAAAAGAAGCCATTTTTCAAAAGGATCTTAATCCCCTTCCACACTACTTTTGTAAAATCGGGAGAGCTTCCGGTCAGCGCGCGCGAAAACATACTTCCCCACAGCCCCGTGGTGCGCACGAGGACGATGTTGGCTTCGGGACACGCCTCAAGCAGATGATGGACAAAAGAGGCTCCGCCAATTACTTCCATCCCTGAGATCTTCAATCTCCCCGAGGGATAGATCAAAAAATTTTCTTTGTTTTTTATCTTTTCGACAATTGCGCAAAATTGCTTTTCCACCTTTTTAGCGCGCCATTTATTAGCCGCCGCATCCATAGAAGGAATAGGCAAGACCTTCGCCAGATCCAGGAAAAATTTAAAGCCCTTGAGCCGGTAGAAATGCTCCACGATCAAAGGTCTTGGTCGAAAGCGCGGCCATAGCGCCGCTTCTAAAATTACGGGATCGATTTCAGCGGGGTGGTTGGGCAGAAAGACTATGCCGCCGCTCCGCTTGAAGGAGTCAGGGTTAAGTTTGTCAAGGCCTACAATCTCAAAGCGGTAGCGCAACCGCACGAGAAAGCGCACAATCCAATAGCTGATGTAAAAGCCGATATAAGCGAATTTCTCCTTCCACATACTTTCTCTATCCGTTTCCTCTAACTTCTAAAAAGTTTAAAAAATCTTGTCAAAAATTGCTAACGAATTCTGGCGCCGTTTATAATTAATTGATCTTTAAAATTATAAAATCCAATTTGACAAAATAATAATATTAATGAAATAATAAATTTTAGAAGATTATTATGTTGTTTGCGAATAATGAACGATAAACGAAATAAAAAGCAGGAACGGGAAAAATCACTTCTCTTCGTCATCGAAGACGTCGCCAAATTATTGCGCACGGAAGCAAAAAAGGCGGAGCGCAGGCTGCCCGACGCGGCGGGAACCTCAACTTCTGGGCCTTTTACTAATTCCATTGGGCAGATTGCCAAACTATTGCGCACGCAGACTCATGCTGTGCGTGCGCGACAAGAGCGCACGTGGACTCACATGAAGAAAGAAATCTAACAATTTTCTTTATAAAAAATCACTCCATCCTATAATCGGCAAAATTGCATCTTAAAAAATAGATGCACTTTAAGGAGAATCACTATGACGAGAATTTCTAAAACCCATCCTATTCATCATACTGAACCCCCATCGAGCGGCGGCAAAAAAACAGCCACCAAAGAAATGCTCGGCACGGTTAATAAGGTCGGAGATGCCATTGACCGAATTGGAGGAGTTGCACCTCACGGCTTTAAGCCCAAACACCGTACATGGGTTGCTAAAAAACAATGACTTTAGTTTTGCAATGACGACCTTTGTGAAAAGCTGTGCGTAAGCCTTAACAGCTTTGTCGCAAGGACGAGTTTGAGAAAGTCCCCTGCGATAAAGGGTAGCAAGCCCAATTGAAATGCCGCTTTCCATCCGCAATAAAGAGAAAGCCAAGGCAGCCCGATTAGGTAGACGACGGCATTGCCGATGCACATGGCAAAGAAGGCATTTGTCGTTGTGCGCTTAAAGACTTTTTCCATAAGGAAGCCGATAACAAAAGCAGCTGCAATATAACTCAGGAGATAGCCGCCTGTCGGGCCGAGCAAATACACAAATCCTCCTTTGCATCCAGCAAAGACAGGCAATCCCATGGCACCCTGAGCCAGAAAGGAGCAAACAGCTAGAGCAGCACGTCGCGCTCCCAGCAGTGCACCAAAAAAAATAATGACATGTACTTGTGTGGTGAGAGGAACTGGAGTAAAGGGTAAAGGAATAGCAATAGGGGCGAACAAACTGATAATGATACTCGCGCCAAGGATAATAAGAACTTCCTTAACCCACGAGCGCACACCCAGCATGTTTAACTCTAGCGTATTTTGTGCTGTTGTCATAATGCCACCTGATTTTTCTCTTTTGAAAAAATGCCTTTTGAATTTAGGTTTTTAGCCTAACATCCCTTCCTATTTTTGAAAAGTTAAAATTTTCAATGCAGAAAAGATTCCCAGTCGGTGCAGGGAGAGGCATGAGGAGGATCCACGTGGGTGGCCCATCCGGGAACGGAAGAAATTAATGCAGCACCTGCGCGCGCAAGTGCACAAAATTTCTCGTGATCCGCTGTAATAGATCTTCCTTGGGAATACTGTCGATGCAGCGCCGCGTCTCTTTGAAGCGTGGAAAAAAGCATGGCGTAAGTATTAGTAGTTGAAGGAGTTGTGCGCCAGTGGCAGGATGAGGTGTGGAATAGATGAGATAATAAATAGGGATACTGCAAGGAGAAGTATTTATCTTTATGATCGAATAGGGTGACGTAGTCAACGTGGGGAAGAGTGAATCCTTCCTTAAGGATTTCCACCCAATTGGGTTTATGCAGATAATCGTCTTCAAGAAAGTAGATAATCGTTTGCGGATTGTAGTTTTGTGCCAAGACGTAATCGAGCATGGCGAGAAAAGAGAGCGCTTCTGTTCCCGCTGTAATTTCTATGACGGGAAAAGAGTTTTGCGCCTTTAAAAAGTGAGTCTCTTGTGTCGCCTTGGCGCCGTCCAAAAAAAAAGTAAAATGCACGTCGTGGACATCATCTGCGGTTTGCATGAGGTTCCGATAGCAGTTCTCGCGGCTGAAGCGCTTAAAACGCTCCTTATGGTCGCTGACAGTCGATGCGTAGCAACAGCGGACGAAGACTTCCAGAGAGGGCGCTTTCTTCACTCTGCGGTTCCACAACATCACGCCTCTTCTTGGGGAAGTTCGACATTTAGAATGCGCATCGTTTCGCGCAGAATGTGGCGCGCTTGCTTAAAGGAAAGCTGTTGGAGAGCCTCGGTAAAGGGAAGCCAGCGCGCCTCTCGAATCTCTTCTTCTTGGCACTTCAATATGCCTTCGACAAGAGCGGGGAAATAGTAAGCTGTCTTATGGATTTTTTCTCTTTTGTGCCGAAACTGATACTGCTCGATCAAAGCTTCGGCATGCAGGATTTCTTTCACATCGAGATTTGTCTCTTCTTTTAACTCTCGGCATGCGGTTTGCCGATGTTGTTCTCCGGGATTGGCCTTTCCCTTGGGAAATCCCCAATGATTACCTTCTCGGTGCAAAATAAGAAGAACTCTCCATTCTTGGTTTTCACGTCGGATGGGAACGATGCCAAAAGACTCAACCTTCTTCATGAGATATACGGACCAAATAGGAGCACAGAATTATGTCCGCCGAATCCAAAGGAATTGCTCATCGCCGCAGTAACAGTGTGAGACTTTAACTCGTGAGCTATGACATCGAGTCCTGCTAATTCTTCTTCCGGCTGCTCAAGGTTGATCGTCGGATGCAACTTGCCCGTTTCTATGGCTTTAATCGTAGCAATGGCTTCGATGCCGCCGGCAGCCCCCAGGCAGTGGCCAGTCATCGATTTGGTCGCATTCATTTTGAGGTTGGCAACATGCGGGCCGAAGACCTTTTTAACGGCCCTCACCTCGCATAAATCGCCGACAAGAGTCGAGGTCGCATGCGCATTAATATAATTAATCTGTTCTTTGGAGATGCCTGCATCGGCAATAGCCGCTTCCATGCAGAGGCTCACGCCAGAGCCGTCTTCTCGCGGATCCGTCATGTGGTGCGCATCGCAATTGATCGCACCTCCCAAATACTCAGCGATAATAGGCGCGCCGCGCTCTAAAGCGTGCTCGAGGCTCTCAAGCAGGAGAACTCCGGCCCCCTCTCCCATGACAAAGCCATCTCGCTGCTTGTCCCAAGGGCGCGAGGCCTTTTGAAAATTGTCATTGCGCTCGGAAAGCGCTTTGATGGCGACAAACCCGGATACGCCGATGGGATTGATGGGCGCTTCGGTGCCTCCGCAGAGCATAACATCGGCTTGTCCATTGCGGATGTGCTCTGCCGCCGCGTGAATGCAGTAATTGGACGTCGCGCATGCGGTCGATATGGAGTAATTGGGCCCCCTAAAGCCAATATCGATGGCGAGTAAAGCCCCACCCATATTCGTGATGATGTAAGGAACGAAAAACGGCGTCATGCGGCGGTAGCCTCGCGTCAGATAAGTCTCCGTGCCCTCGAAGAAGACCGTCATCCCGCCCATCCCCGATCCGATCAACACCCCTGCGCGCGTTTTATCGAGCTTTTGCAGCGCTTCGCCCTGCAATTGTCCTTTTTCCAAAGCCCTTTTTCCGGCGACAACGGCATAGCGTATGAAAGGATCTACGCGCCGGGCCTGCTTTTTATCGAGATACTCCCCTACTTCGAAATTTTGGACCGATCCAGCAAAACGCGTAGGAAAATCCTGACAGGGAAATTCTTGAATGGGGACAATTCCGCTTTTACCCGCCAAAAGCTGCTCGTAAAAATGGTCAATGTCCATCCCAAAACAAGAGACAATCCCCATTCCGGTGACCACCACTCGCTTTTTCTTCATATCTTAAGCCTCAAGTATCCTTTGCATAATGCCGATTATTAACAGAATTTATAATGGAATAGGCTTAAATATTCAAGAAAATTGAGGAAATGGTAAGTTAAAAATTTATTTTTTAAGATTGAACTGGAGATCGATGATTTTTCCCCCTCTCCACAGCTCTTCAAGCTGATACTTGTCGCGAAGGCCTGGCATAAAGAGGTGAACCATAATATCAAAATAATCGAGCACGATCCAATCCCCACTTTTCATGCCTTCGGTGGTGTACGGATGCAAGCCAACCTCTCCCAGGGCGTCTTCAACGGCGCGCGCGATGGCAATGACATGCTTATCGACATTTCCTTCCGCAATGATCACGTAGTCGACCAGGGTGGAAACTCCACGGACGTCAAGGGCTAGGATGTTAATGCCTTTTTTATCGTAAATGGCCTGAGCAATGGCGTTGAGGATGGCAAGGCTCTTTTCCACATTTGCCGACATGCTGCCGGATGGGCGTTTACGCTGAGAAAGGATCAGTGAATCTTTCAGAGTATCTCTCTTTGACATCAGTGCTAATATAAGCGATGCTGAGCAATATAGTCCAGGATCAAATCGGGAACTAAATGTCCGCAGAACTGTTTTTTCGCAAGGCGCATCCGCACCAGTGTACTGCTAATTTCCATAATGGGAATTTTTGTCCGCCCTCGATCGACGAGCGCGTTTACGGTTGGGAGCAAATGCGGCAAATGCAGCGGGCTCCCTTCCCTGGAGGCGATCAGCGGCGCGCAGAGGGAAAAGAGCTTCTGAACATCTTTCCACTGGTGCAAATGAGGCAGCTGATCCTCTCCAAGCAGCAAAAAGAGGTCCGCTTCGGATTCCTCCTTCAGCCTTTTAATTGTATCAATGGTATAAGAGGGTCCTTCTTGCTTAATTTCCCAATCCAAGAGAGAAAAATGGGGAATCCTTTGAATACCCAGCTTCAGCATAGCTAAGCGCTGCTGGGGCGCAGCGACGGGCGGCGCCACGGCTTTAAAGGGAGAGGTAAAGGCGGGGCAAAACAAAACAGAATCGAGGCGATGGGCCTCTAGAAGCGCGAGGGCCATATTAATGTGGCCAAAATGCAAGGGATTGAAACTGCCGCCGAGAACGCCTTTTCTCATATAATGTGCAACATCTCACTGTACTTGGGCGATGGCCACAATCGGTCATCGAGAAGGGTTTCTAAAGCGTCGACATCTTTGCGCAGCTCTTTATTGCTCTCGGCAATGCGGTCGCTGAAATAGAGCACTTGCTTGTCCAAAGGCAGTTCCAGTGCGCTGCGTTTGTTTTTTTCTAAAGCATCCAGCTTGGCAAACGCCTGATCAATATGCAGGGAAACTTTTTTCAATAGCGCCTTTTGCCGCGAGGTTGCATATCCCGCGCCTAGAGATTTGATGCTCTCGGCGAGATTTTTTTGCCACTCGATTGCCGCGGGAAGAATCCGGGTTTGCACACCCTCTTGCAATAAACTGGTTTCGATGTTGAGGATTTTGCAGTAGCGCTGCTTCGCAATTTCCACGCGCGCGCTTAACTCTTCTTTAGAGAGGACGCCCTCGAACACTTTAATGGCGCTGGGATCTAAAAAGACATCCATAGCGTGTACGGATTTTTCGATGATCGGCAGCTTGCGCTTTTGTGCTTCTTTGCGCCACTCGGGAGAGTAGTTATTCCCTGAAAAGCGAATCGGGCGCGATTGTTTTATCTCTCGACGCAAAACAGCGAGCACGGCGTCTTCTGTCGATTTTTTATTCTTGAGAACGTCTTTCTCAATGGAATCAACGATATGATTGAGACTTTCGGCTACGATAGCGTTGAGCAAAGTAACGGGCAGCGCAGGATTTTGAGAGGCTCCCACAGCGCGGAATTCAAACTTGTATCCCGTGAAGGGAAAAGGCGAGGTGCGATTGCGGTCAGATTCATCGAAGGGAAGCTCAGGGATAGGCGGCACTTTGAGATCGAGCCCTTTGGCTTCTCTACTCTTATGGACGCGGTCTTCTTCGATGAGCGTCAGCACATTTTCCAGCGCTTGACCCAAGTAGACGGAAATAATGGGTGGCGGGGCTTCGTGGCCGCCCAGGCGATGATCGTTTCCTGGAGTGGCGATAGCAGCGCGGACGAGCGCCGCGTGCTCGTGGACGCCTCGCAGTACAGCAGCTATCAAGAGCAAAAAGGGCATTTCCTGATTGCCAAAAGCGTGCGGATCGAAAAGATTTTGTCCTTCATCAGTAGATAAAGACCAGTTGCAGTGTTTCCCCGATCCGTTGATTCCGGCAAAAGGTTTTTCGTGCAATAGGCATGCTAGATTGTGCCGCGTGGCAACCTGCCGCATGAGCTCCATGAGCAAAATGTTGTGATCGACAGCAAGAGAAATTCTCTCAAAAATGGGAGCGGCTTCAAATTGATTAGGGGCCACTTCGTTGTGACGCGTCTTTAAAGGAATCCCTAAAGCCCAGGCTCTATGCTCGAGATCTGTCATAAAAGCGGCGACGCGCTCTTTTAACGTTCCAAAGTAGTGATCTTCGAGTTCCTGGCCCTTAGCGGGGGAAGCGCCCCACAGCGTCCTTCCGGACAGCATTAAATCGGGACGCGCTAGAAAATAGGCGCGATCGATGAGAAAGTACTCCTGCTCGCATCCTAGCGTGGCGTGCACGGATTCCGCGCGAATACGAAAAAGCGCAAGCAGGCGCAAAACAGCATGATTGATCTTGGCTTCGGAGCGCAAGAGGGGGATTTTCATGTCGAGCGCTTTTCCGGTCAGCGAAAAAAAGATGGAAGGCAGACACAGAATACGCGTTCCTCCCGCATCCCACAAAAACGGAGTGGATGTCGGATCCCATGTCGTATAGCCGCGCGCGGCATGGGTGCTGCGCAAGCCTCCCGAAGGAAGCGAAGATGCGTCGGGCTCTCCGCGCATCAACTGTTTGCCGCTAAACTTTTCTATCGGGTGTCCTTGCGCATTCCAATCGAGAAATGCGTCCTGCTTTTCGGCGGCAAGTCCCGTCATGGGCTGAAACCAGTGACAAAAATGCGTGCACCCCAATCCCACAGCCCATTGCTGCATAGCTTGGGCAATGGCGCCCGCAAACTGGGGATTTAACTTAGACTTGCCCTCTTTGGCATCTTTAAGATTGGCAATAATGTTTTTAGGGAGCATTTTTTCCATAATCCCCATGTGAAAAGTCAGATGGCCGAACTCTGCTCTTTTTTGAATGGGCACTCCCCCTTGCCGTTTGAGAATGTCGCGAAGTAATTTGTATCGGATATTCATAAAATTTCCCATTTGTGCTCTTTTGCCACTGTGAGTAGTTTTCGATCGGGCTGCACCGCTATGACAGTCCCCGCTTCAAGGAGCAAGGGAAGATCCCACGTACTGTCTGAATAGGCTGTTATTTCCGCAGCCTGCACGCCGAGATCCCGGGCGACTCTTCTCACGTAAGCTGCTTTTTCCTCTCCTTGCATAATGGAGGAAATGTGGCATAATTTTTGATCTTTGTCAACGGCGTAGTGCGTGGCTTCCCAATGACTTACAGAAAGAAAAGAAGCAATTTTCTCCACCAAAAAACTCGGAGAGCTGGATAAGAGCAAAGTATAGTGCCCCAAATGTTGTGCTAAACGCAGCCGTCTAAATACCGGAGCGTAAAGAATGGAGCGGAGGTTGCGATTGAGAAAAGGCTCTACGTGCCTTTTTAGTCTCTCTAAAGAGAGCCCTTTTAAAAAGCGCGCAAAGACGCGCTCATGTAACTTAGCCGGGGAAAAATGGAACAGGGCATAGCGGGAATAGTAATAAGCCGAATAGAGGAGGATAAGCGGTGAGAGCTCTTTTTGAGAGATAAGATAGCGTGTAAAGTCAAAACTGCAATTAGAAGTTATGAGGGTGTGATCGAGATCAAAAACACTCAGCGCCTGTTTAGTTATACCGAGATGACCTGAAGAATCGTTTTTTAGCAGCGTCAGCTCTTCCTCAAAATTCTTGTCTTCACTCACGCCTTGTGCTCGCACAATGGTTGCTCGTTCCAGACAAGAATTTTGAGAAGCCTCCTTGCCAATTTCTCGATTTTTCGAGTCATTTCGGTATATGCTATCCTTCAATTTCTTCAATCTTTTGTTCCAATTCTTCAATAGCGGAATCGATCTTTTCCAGGCTTGCTTTTTCCGATTCGATCAGCTCGCGATACATCATCGCCTTTTCAAAATCAAATCCCGACCCGCCTAGAGCCTTCCGATACTGCTCTAACTGCTCTTTAATTTCTGCGCGGCGCTCCATTCTCTCTTTGAGCAGAGTTTTCAACTCTTCGAGAGACTTGAGATCATCTTCAGAAAGAGCTAAGGCAGCCTTTTCTTTCTTCTCGGCTACAGCATCTTTGAGCTGTTTAAACAGGCGGTCGATGATCTGCTTTTCAATCCTGTTAAGCCCAACGTGCTCAAATGCTTTGGACAGCTCTTCGCGCTTGGCATCGATCTGAGCGATATCGTACTGGTCAACGCTCTCTGCAAAGGAGACTAGTTCTTCTTTGAGAGCGTTGATACGCTCGCGCTTTTGGGTCTCCATATCCCTTTCTTTCTTCGTGCGCTCCTGCTCTTTTTCGCGCTCGCGGTCCAAAATGGTTTTTTTGGCCTTGGCCAGCTGCTCTTTTAAATCCTTGACTTCTTCCCTTCCCAAATCCACGCCTTTCATAAACTCGGCAATCTCAGCAGATTTCGCATTGCATTCCGATAGGGACATCTCCGCTTGGCACTCGGCGGCAAAGGCATTGATCTTCTCTAAGACGAGATCGTAGTTCTGCCGATGCAGCTGTCTTTTCTGAAACACCTCTTTCTTGCGATCCTTTTCCTGAGTCCTCACTTGATCCCAGCAGGCGCTGAGCTTGAGGCGCACATCCGTAAAGGTTTGCGTGTTCAATGTCAACACTTTCGCAAGCAGCTGCAAGAACTTAATTTCTTCACGCAAGACGTGAAGAGGAAGCTCTTTTATTTCTCCGGTTCTAAAATAGGTCGCTATAAATTGGTCAATATCAGTGACGAATTCCTTGGAAATCTCGCGGATCAAATCCTTGCGCTTGGGAAACACGCGGTCCCCGCATGCCGAAAGACGTTCGAGCAAGCGATTTTTAATGCGGATACGCATATCCGTTTTGATGACCTCTTTGCGCAGAGCATTGATGCGTGACGCCAGGGTATTCAAAATCTGCAGTTCTTTTTGAATGGCGTTATAGGTCTCGCGCCTATCCTTTACGGAAACGCTCTCCTGGGGAAATTCGATATCCTCCGCATTAGCTAGAAGAACAGGCATATTTTCCAGATCACCCTCGATGGACAAAATCGCAAGTTCGATCTGCTCGATTGCAAAAGCAGACTGCTCATCGAGAATGTCCTTCAGCCTTCTCGCTTCGTTTGAGAGCTCAACGTATTCGCTCCAGAGCTGCGCGCGCGCCTTTGGGGTAATGCTCTCTTTGAAGAGGAGCAAGCACAAGCGGCGGCATTCCCAAAACTCTTTAAAACGCGGCGTGTCGTCCTGAGACAACAAAGAACGCATAAAGCTTATGGCCAGTTGAATCTTTTTTTCCGCGGACGTCTCGCTTTCAAATTGCTGCAGCCACTGCGCAAACTCCGGCGAGAAAGACTTTTTCTCTTTGCTTAAAGTTTCGGCCTGCGGACTTTGGGAAGGATTATCTGCGGAAGTTTCATCGGAATCGCCTATCATTCAGGACTCTTTGGTAAATTGGATAGATTTTAGAATTCAATCAATAGAGATTAAACTAGAGACTTATTTTTAGTGAAGTTAAAATAATGAAGATTAAAAACTCTGCTCGTAATCCTGAATGATGATCTCGGCTGCAGTTTCAAGAGATGTTTTAGCAATGTTCAGCCAGCGGAAAAGCGGCTCCTTGCGAAACCAGGTGAACTGGCGCTTGGCGTACCTGCGGGAGGCGCGCTTAAAGCTCTCCACAAAGAGGTCCCAATCTTTTTGCGTCTGGGACGAGTCGAGATAGTCTAGGCATTGGCGATAGCCAATGGCCTGTGAGGCAATGGAATTTTTGCGCAGTCCCTCTTTTTCCAGACGCTTTACTTCTTCAACAAATCCGCTGGAGAGCATCTTATCGCAGCGCTGGTCGATTTGAGGATATAAGACCTCTTTTGGACTATAGAGAAACCAGCAGCGGAAGTCGTAGAGGTCCAAAGTGTCTGACGACGAGGGAGCTAGCTGGGAGACTTTGACTTGCGTTAAAGAGATAATCTCCAGGGCGCGCACAATCTTGTGCCGGTCGTTTTGCGTGATGGTGGCCGCGTAATCGGGGTCGAGCCCACACAGCCGATCGTAGAGATACTGGGATCCCTTTTGCTGCATCTCCTCCTCAAGCCCTTTGCGCACCTCTGGCACAGAAGAGGGCCCGCTTGGCGGACCGTAGATCATCGCGTGGATGTAAAATCCCGTTCCCCCCACGACGATCGGAACGGCGCCTTTGTCAAAAATTTCCTTAACAGCTTGGCAGGCTTCCTGATAAAACTCGACAACGTTAAAGCTTTCATCGAGGTCGCGGCTGTCAATAAGGTGGTGGGGAACTTCCCGGCGCTCTTCGAGAGTTACCTTGGCCGTGCCGATATCCATACCGCGATAGACCTGCATGGAATCCGCGGAGATGATCTGCCCCCCGATGGCCTTGGCGATCACAAGCGAGAGCTGCGTTTTACCCACAGAGGTGGGGCCGGAAATAATGATAATCTTCTTCTTTTTAGATCGCGGTATGAGCTTTTGTTTTTGAGGGACGGTAAAGTGCGCAACAAGAACCTGCTGCTCTTCCTCGCTTAAGACATCCGAGAGTTTCACTCTCCTCCTCCGAAAATCAGACCAATTCTAAACGGACCCTTCGGCCAAATCGCGCGCCTACTGTCATTACTATGGTCCTGAGCGACTTAATCGTCCGCCCCTGCTTTCCGACAATTTTGGCGATGTCGCCCTCGGAAACATGGACTTCAATCACGGTGCCATCGGGATTCTCAATTACTTTGACATCTACGGCATCGGGCTGGTCCACAAGATTTTTTACGAGATATGCAATAAATTCTTTCATGTTCTAACACCAATTAGATTAACATTTGCGAATAGGTTCAGTTGGTAATTTTAGAGTTTGTTTATGAAATTTTGCAATATTTTCTTGTGCATAAACTGCAAAAACCCAAAGAATAACTTCCCATTTTGGAGAAGCAATTATGATTTGCGCAGTGAAAGGCGCCTTATTTTGTAGACCACTGCATAAGGCTTATACTTCCTTGCGAGCTTATGTTCAGTCTATCGTCGAAAAAATCATAAGCAAATTTTTTTACTTTGGCAATCGCCCGCTACCGCCTGCTCTGGCAGAACAGCGCGTGCAAGAGCTCATTGCATTAAAAGGAGCAAAATTACTGCATGTCGTAAATGCTAATAACGAAAAGGTTGAGACGCTCTACATTCCCTCCCCACGCAGCACCGGCAACGCCGTCATCTTCGCCTTAAATAAACGCATGCAGGATCTGCACCCTAAAAATATAGAAACCTATCTACAAAGAGGGGCCGACGTCGTGCTCTTTAACTTCACAAAGTGCAACGGCCGGCAATATGCTGAAGATCTCAAAGAGGTCATCGCAGCACTTAAACAAATCAATCCCAATCAACGCCTCTCCATCTTTACTCACTGCGCCTCGGGAGAGCCGGCTATTGCAGCCGCTGCGCACTTCCAAGATCCAAATATCAGCCTTATTCTGGACCGAACGCACGGAAATACTGAAAGACTCGTCCAATCCAATACGGTTTTCGCGCACTTGCCCTGCGTTCGGGAAGTGCTTCAACGCACCTTTTCTTGCCAGGGAGTACAGAAGCTGGAACAAGTACCGGGAAAGGTGATGGTTTTGGCTCCGGCTCAAAGTAAAGACGATCAGGTCATGCAATATGGAAAATGCCCAGTTAATAATTTAACGTACGATCTCTTCTACAAGCGCATGCAAATGAGCCGGCATGCAAAAGGAGATGAATTTGTCGCGCTGGAAAACAGCGATCATTGGAATAGATGGAGTTATATTACCCTAAACAAAGTCATCGACTTTTTAACTAAACAGGGAATTACCGCTTCAGAGCACCCTCCTGTCACAGCAGCGGAGTTTCCGATTGTCCCGCCCCAACCGCCGTGCCTGCGTTGGACTGTGACTCAACTAAACAAATCCCCGTTTGACTGCTAATATGATTTTTCTTTTTTCAGAATACGTTTTATTTCTCGTTTGCCTGTTCTTGCTGTTTGGAAGCGTGTTTATTTCCTTTAAGCTGCGCTTTGTCCAGCTGCGCCTCTTCCCGCTGCTCCTAAAGCTGCTCAAAAACACTTTCTCACAAAAAGCGACGGAAAGTTCTTCGCATATGATCGCCCCGCACAAGGCCCTCTTCACGGCGATGTCCACCACATTGGGCATCGGGACCATCGTCGCCCCCGTTATCGCGATTTCGCTGGGCGGACCCGGCGCTCTGCTTGGATTCCTCCTCACCTCTTTTTTTGGAGCAGCCGCGACATTTGCAGAGGTGAGCCTTTCCCTCCAGCACCGCACGACGCTGCCATCGGGGATCATCATGGGAGGCCCTATGCAGTATTTAAAGACCCTCCTCTCCCCTGCTGCCGCGAAATGGTATGCGCTATGTTGCATGGTTTTAATGATGGCCTGGTCAGGCGCCCAAGCCAATCAGCTCACGGCGCTCTTGGACTCCCCCTTGCTCGGCGGCTTCCGCGTACCTTGCGCGCTATCCGGAGGGCTTATTGCCCTCTTTGTCTTGCTGATTTTGATGGGGGGCATTAACCGCATTGGCTCCTTTTCCGCCAAAATTGTACCCCTTATGTTCCTTTTTTACGTCGGCTCCTGTTTGTGGATTGTAGGCGCTAATCTGGACAAAATGGGAGGCATTTTCCGCGCTATGGTGAGCTCCCTTCTCTCTCCTCTCCCCCTGGCTACTGGAATATGCATAGGAGGCGTCGTAAGCAGCCTGCGCTGGGGTATTTTTAAGGCCATGCAGACCAGCGAGGCCGGCATTGGGACCCAAACGATCCCCCATTCCATGGCTGCCGTCGAAAACCCTGAAGCTCAGGCTACCCTGGCCATGCTGTCCACCTACACGGCAGGCTTCATCGCTTTTCTCTCAGGATGCGTGGCCCTCATTACCCAAACCTGGCAGGACTCGCAGCTTCCCTTGGGCATGAGTATGGTCGCCGCCTCCTTCCACCTCTATTTCTCCTATTTCGGGGTCGGTATCATCACTTTATGCTCCCTTCTCTTTGGTTTTGGGACGATTCTGGGCAATAGCTACAATGGGAGCCAGTGCTACGCCTATCTCACGGAGAATAAAAAGGCGTGGGGTTACCTGCTTGCCACAGCCCTTATGATCTTCATCGGGTCTATCTCCGAGACAAAGACCTTCTGGTCTTTTATTGATATCATCTTGGCCTGCATGGCCTTACCACACATGACAGCGCTTATGCTCTATGCGCATAGACAAAAACACAGCCTAAAACTACCCAATATTAATAATATTTAAAACGCGCGGTTTAATTACAAAATAATTACAAAAGGATTAAAATAAGAATGGGCTCTCAATTAGAAGGCGAACCCGTGTGACACTAGTTACAATCGCTCAGAGATAGAGAGCCTTATCAATGGAGCTCTGGATTTATTTTAGCTCGAAGACGTAGAGGACTCGACGAACCAGAAGAAGAGCTAACCCGTGTCTTAAAATTATCATTATCTCTTTCTTCATTTTCAACTTCGTTTTGTGCAATAAGGGTTTGCATCTGTATTTCCTCGCATTTATAACTTTGATGATTGATCCTTCTCCGAAGGATAAAAATATAAAAATTATTTTAAAATTGAAGTTATCACTTTATGTCGACAAAGGCGAGGTTGGGAATCCTCAGGTCGATAATCCGCTCGGGAAGGGGTTGGGAGGGCGCGGCGGATAGGGCTTTGCGGTCCTCTTCTAGGAGAGGCTCGCGCAGTTTCAGATAGTTCCCCAGCTCTTGGGCAAAGTGCTTCGTGCTGAGGCGCAGAAGGCGCTGTGCCGCGCAGGAAATGTTGGCGGTATAGAAAGTATCGCGGGTGGTGACGACGATCTCGCGGGTGCCGCAGCTTTGGGAAAAGGCGCGAGAAACGTCAATGCAGGTGACGTTAAAGTAATCGGAGACGCTAGGATCCGAGGCGTAAAAGAGAATCTGCAGGGCGATGTCTAAGTACTTTCCCTTGAGGGATTTTCCCCAGGCCGCTTGCGGCTTGTCGGGATCTTCGGGGTGGGTGTTAAAGGAAGAGAGGCCCAAGACGATCTCGGGAAGGTTTTTGGGAGTAAAAAAGGGCGCAAAGGGAAAGGGGTATCCTTCACGGTCGATGGCGACATTCTCGAAATCGCCCAGGAAAGCAATGGGCTGGCGCACGGTGTAATCGATGTAGAGGCTGTTGGGCTTGATGATTTTGAGCTCGGCATGCGAGATGAGCGGCGAGCTTAGGAGCTTTTCTTTGAGTTTAGGGAGATTAAGGATGGAGACGTGCTGCGGCGCGTCGGCGGATAGGCCGAGGATTTCTGCGAGGTATTCCGTTTTTAGGATCTGCTTTTGCGGGCCTGTTTGTATGATTGAGCGCACGTATTTGTCGACTTTGGGGGCATGGTGATGGCGCAGGTACATTTTAAAGCAGGAATAGCCGACGCCGTTGACGACGAGCATGGAGCCGACGATCCATCCCAAAGCGTGCGTGAGAGGCAAATGTGCTTTTTTCATTCCTTTAATTGGGCTAATACTTCGGGGCCGACTTTGGTAATATCTCCTGCTCCCATGGTCACAAGGACATCATTTTTTTGCAGGATCGAGAGGAGAAAAAGCGGAAGGTTGGCGCGCGGGCTATATCTCACCTCTGTTTTGCAGTTCTGCTGGATTTTTTGCAGAAGGCCGTGAGTCGTAACACCCTCGATGGGTTTTTCACCAGCGGAAAAGATATCGGTGAGGATGAGCAGGTCAGCTGAGGCAAAGGCCGCTCCAAACTCAGTAAAGCAATCGCGCGTGCGCGTAAACCGATGAGGCTGGAAGGCTACGATAAGACGGCGATGCGGAATAGCGTGTTTAATTGCGCGCAATGTGGCGAAGATCTCGGTGGGATGATGCGCATAATCATCGTAAGCGGAGATCGACTTGCACTCTCCTTTAAAATCCGCGCGACGGGAGATGCCCTTAAAGGAGGCGAACGCCGAGCGGATCTTCTCCTCGGGAATATTGATCCGCAAGCTCATCCCCCACACAGCTGTTGCGTTTAGCACATTGTGACCGCCGACCAAGGGAATCTCAACATCCGCGTATTTCTTCCCATCAAATGCCAACTCGAAGAGTGTCTTCCATCCATTTTGACGGAAATTTAAAATGCGCATGGCATTGCCTTCTCCAAACCCGTAGTTTATGCCCTGCGTGCCTAAAGCGCGCAGCTCATCGTCGTCTCCGCACCAAAAAAAATGCTCGGGCGAGCTCACGCGCTGGGCAAAGCGTTTAAATCCCTCGATCAGGGCGTCCTTTGTCTTCCAATAATTGAGATGGTCATCGTCGATGTTGGTGAGGATCGCGCCAAAAGGGTGGTATTTCAAAAAAGAACCGTCGCTCTCATCGCCTTCCGCGACAAAATAGGAGCCTCTTCCATACCCTCCATTGCTCTCAATGCCTTTGATAATACCGCCCACCGCAAAGGAGGGATGCAGATTGGCTTCGATCAAAACATGGGCGAGAAGAGCTGATGTCGTCGTCTTGCCATGCGTCCCCGTGACGAGAAGCGCCGCATCGCCGCGCATGAGATCGCACAAGAGATCGGAGCGGTGCAAAAAGAGGCATCCGAGCTTTTTACCGGCGCGCATCTCCACGTTGTCTTCGGGAATGTCCGAGCTGTAGACGATCGCGGCGCTTGGGACTATATTTTGTTCAGCATGCCCTTGATAGATTGTAGCGCCCAATTGCTTTAGGCCTTCGGTGACATAAGAGGAGGCGACGTCACTTCCGGAAACGCGGCATCCCTTTTGCAATAGAATGCGCGCCAAAGCACTCATGCCAATGCCTCCTATGCCGATAAAGTGATAGGTTAAAGGGTCCTCATTTCCAATATTCATGGATCGCCGCGATCAGTGTTTTTCTGTCTTGCGCCTGTTTATAATGGCACAGCGCATGCTTTAAAGGCTCTATTTGCCGAGCACATGCGATGACTTGAGCGCAAAGAATATCCGGTGTGGCATTTTCTTCCAAAAGGCAAATGGCGCCTTTTACTTCTTTTTCCATGAAAGCGGCATTGCGGTGCTGATGCGCATCGGAACCGTGGGGATAGGGAATTAAAATCGCGGGAACTTCAAAGAGAAGCATTTCATTGAGCGTTGATGCGCCTGCTCTAGCTAAGCTAAGCGAGGCCGCTTTCCACAAGTAGCCCATGCGCGGCTCAAACTCCCTGATGTAGCAGGGAATCTCTTCTTTCACGCACAGCTGGCGGATCACGGCGGATGTCTGTTCGTCTCCGGTAAGGTGAATGAGCTGGAAGCAGAAGTGCGCGCCTTTTAGCAGCCGCAGCAATTCGCAGATGTGCAGATTAATGCCCTTCGCTCCTTGCGAGCCTCCGAAAACCAACAGCGTAAAACGCTTTGGATCGAGCCCTAAAAAGGCGCGCGCCTGCTCTTGCGTCAGGTCGTTGAAAGCGCTCTGGTGTCGACAGGGCATGTGCACGGAGATGGATTTGCCCTTGAGATGTTCGCCTGCCTGCGGAAAAAACACTCCGGTAAAAAGAGCATAGCTGGAAAAGTGGCGATTGACTTTTCCGGGAATGGCATCGGCTTCAAAAAGGACGAGCGGGATTTTCTTCCATCTTGCCGCTGCCAGAAGCGGAAAGGAGTGATAACTGCCAAATCCCACGACAAACGCGGGTTTTTCCCTTTCAATTAGCGAGAGGCTCTGGAAAATGCCTTGGAATAGGGTAAAACCCGCCGACAAGGGATTGCTCTTAAAAGGCGTGGCGCTTTTGACTTCTATAAAGCGAAAGCGCTCTTTGTCCAAAAAGCGATTGGAGCCCAGGTGCGCGCCCGAAAATACAATCTCGCATGTGGGATCGCACTCTAAAAGCTCGTGCGCCAAAGCTTGAGCCGGAAAAACATGTCCTCCAGTGCCCCCTACCGCTAGCAAAATTTTCTTCATAAAGCCTTCCCCTTTTTATACCGAAATGGTCTGAAAAATCGGTTTTTTGGCAGCTTCAACTCTTTCTCAAAATTCTTGTCCTCTCTTGCGCCTTCTGCATGCACAATGGTCGTTTGTTTCAGACAAGAATTTTGAGAAGTCTCCTTGCCTAATTCCCGATTTTTCAGACCATTTCGATATAATGCGCGCTGCGCACGGGCGACATGCAGCAGCACGCTGAGAGCCATCATATTAGCAAGCAGCGAAGAGCCTCCCTGGCTAAAAAAGGGAAGATTAGTCCCCTTGCTCGGTAAAAGACCGGAGACCACTCCCAAATTCAAGAAGGCTTGGAAACAGAGTAAAAATGTCACAATCGCCGCGGTATAAAATCCCTCCTGCGAGATGGCGTGTTGTGCAATGTTAAAGCCGCAATAGGCGATAAGCATATAGAGGAAAATCAAAAGGGCGATACCCACAAAGCCGCACTCCTCCGCGAAGATCGCCGCAATGTAATCGCTGCGCGCCTCTGGCAAGTACTCCATTTTCTGCAAGCTCTCGCCAAATCCTTTGCCAAAGAGTTTACCAGATCCCGCAGCAATTTTGGCCTGATAGGGCTGATGCCCTTTCCCCAAAATATCATATTCGGGATTCATATAGACTTTAATCCGCTGCGTCACGTGCGGCATTTGCAGCGCGACCAGAGCTCCGATGCTGCAAAGGATGCTAAGCGGCAGCGCCCAATAAGTCCACTTGAGCCGCGAGAGCACAAAGAGAACAATCAGCGTTGAGAAAATGATCGCAACGGTCCCGTTGTCAGGCTCGATGAGGATCAAGCTCATGGGGACAGAGAGTTTACCTAAAAGCAGCAAAAACGCTTTCAGATCGATAACTGCCGCCTTAGAGCTAAAGGTATAGATGTAATAGAAGGGGATCAAGAACTTGACAAATTCAGAAGGCTGAAAGGAGTTTCCAAAGACATTGATCCAGCGGTGGGCCCCATTGATCTGCTGACCGATGCCGGGGAGAAAAACGACGACGAGCAGCAGGGTAAAGATGGCAAGAAGCACTCCGCTTAAACGGAGGAGATTTTCATATCCAATGAACCAAATCCCTACAGAGCAGATCAGACCGACTATTGCATACAGCAGCTGCTTGATGAGGGAATAGTGGGTACTGCGATCGGAGAAGCGGTCCAATATTTCCGCGGAGGTCGTATTAAAAATCATGACAAGCCCCATGACAAAGATGAGGACGACGCAGACGATAAGACACGAAGCTACGCGCTGCTGCATAATAATTATCGAATCAAAAGTTTATCGCCGGGCTTTAGCTTGCGCGCCTTTTCCTGATCCAGGTTGTTGAGTTTGAGAAGCTCTTCGAGTTTCATGTGGTTTTTCACTGCTATCGTCCAAGGATTGTCTCCATTTTTGACGATGTAGTATTTGGGCTCTGCCGCTTTTGCAGGGATTGCTGAAGCAGTGGCTGCAGGCGCTAAATTTTTATGAGGAATCTTTAATGTTTGGCCAATGCGCAGGTTAGTGTTGGATAATTTATTTACAGAAATGATCTCCTCTACGGTAGTGCGATGCTGGCGCGCGATCTTTTCTAACACGTCACCTTTTTTGACTTTAATCTCAGCGTATTCGCTGCTCTTCTTTTCTTCGGAAAAAGAAGGGACCGCGGGCTTGCTGGGAACCGCAAAAGCCTTGAGGTCTTCGGCAAAATTGAGCGATTGAGGAAGCGTGGAAAGAGCAGGAGATGGCGTTGACGTAGACTGAATAGTTACCGGGGCTGTAGAAGCATTGGCAAGGGCTTGATCTACCTCATCGATGCGTTGGACGGGAGTCTCCTTTTTGACAGCGGGCTCCGCATAGCGCACAAGCGAGGATTCTGAATATTCTGGCTGCGGGGGGCTTGTCTTCAAAGCGCTCGCAAATAAAACAATGAGCAACCCCGCATTGATAAGTACTGCAATAATAATGGTATCCTTACGGCTCATCTCTATCTCCTTGTATATCTTCGTTACCACAGAGAAAAAAAAATTAACTCTCTCTATTTTCACATAAACTATGCACGCAGCGCTGAAACTCTTCTCCTCGATGCGCATAATCGCGAAACATATCATAGCTTGAGCATCCCGGGGATAATAGCACACAATCGCCATTAACTGCTCTTTTTGCCGCGCACGTGACCGCCGCCTCAAGAGAATCGACATGCTCGATGGGAAAAAAGAGATGCAATTCGCGCTGTATTTTTGGGCCTGCTTGACCTATGGTGATGATGCTCCTTATTTTATCTTTCAAACAATGTGCCCAAGGCATGTAGGAGGCTCCCTTGTCTATTCCTCCCGCAATCAGTATCGCGGGTCCGGTCATAGATTGGACTGCATGCACGACGGCGTCTACGTTGGTGCCCTTGCTGTCATCATAATAGCAAACGCCATTGATTTCACATACGAATTCCACGCGATGAGAAGGTTTTTGAAATGTTTTCAGCGCGCTTTCAAATTGCCGCGGCAAAATGCCGAGCGTTTGGCACAGCGCCCAAGCGGCAAGGACGTTTTCCTCGTCGCGATTTTCCTTTGCAGCAAAAGGAGTATAGGGCGCGCTGAGCAAATGCCCGTAGGAGTCGGCGACTTTCTGTTGGACAAAGAGCGGCGCTGTTGCTTTGAGACAGTGTTGGATAGCGCACTTGGCCCTAGCATAACTTTCCATATCGGGATAGCGCTCGAGGTGATCGGGCGTCACGTTGAGAATTGCGGCGGCATCCAAGGCGCGCGCGCGCAGCGTTTCGAGTTGAAAAGAGCTCAATTCGATGACGAGGATTTCTTGTGGATCGGGATGCTTTGCATAGCTGCAGAGCGGCTCTCCGATATTGCCTAAGGCCCTTGCGGAAACGCCGCTTAAGTGTAAAATGTGCGTGATAAGTGCTGTCACTGTAGTCTTGCCATTTGTCCCCGTAATACCCACAGCCTTTTGATTAAGGAAGCGCAAAGCCAGCTCTGCCTCGCCTATCACCGGGATCTTTTTCTCCACAGCGCTTTTGTAAATGAGATGCTCTGGGGAGACGCCGGGAGAAGCGATCAAAGAATCGATAGCCCTCCAATCGATGCGGGATGCGTCTGTGATGACATGCACTCCTACTGTTTCCAGAGACTCGAGAACCAGGATGGCATCATCAAATCCCCAAACCTCTTCTCCTCGGCTCAACAACAACGCGGCTGCGGCCTTACCGCTTTTTCCCAATCCTAAAATAAGAAATTTTTTTTTCATTGAAACTTTAAAGATGCGATGCCAATTATTGCCAAAATGAGACTAATGATCCAAAAGCGCATAACGACTTTGGTCTCGGGCCAGCCTTTGTATTCAAAGTGGTGATGCAAGGGAGTGCACAAAAAAATACGCTTGCGATTGCGCAGCTTGTAACTTCCTACCTGCAAAATAACGGAGAGGGTTTCTGCGACAAAGACGCCTCCGACGATGCCGAGAAGCAGCTCTCTTCTCAATAAGATAGCTGCCACTCCGATCACTCCCCCTAATGCTAGCGAGCCCGTATCGCCCATAAATACCTGAGCAGGATAGCCGTTATACCATAAAAAACCCAAACAGGCACCGATAAGCGCAAAGAGATAGATAGCGATTTCTCCGCTGCCTTCGATGTAGAGAATATTAAGATACTTGGCCATTTCAATGTTATTGGACAAGAATGCAAAAAGGGCGAGCACTCCCGACACCATCAAAAGACAGCCCGCGGCCAGCCCGTCCAGACCATCGGTCAAATTCACCGCGTTGGAAGATCCTGTGATGATGAAAATCACAAATAAAATTCCCAAAACTATGGCGCCATTTTTTAAGATGAAAATCGGATCCTTGAAAAAGGGAGCGAAATACTGGCTCATGTACTTTTGCGTGGACAAGACGACGCTGTTGATTTCCAATTTGCTGCTCTCTTTTTTTACGATCGTGATCTGCTCTTTGGCAACGGGAGGGGGAAACCAGGAGCCGTGCTGCACGCTGCGTGTGAAAGCTGGCCAAAAAAGGTAGAGTCCGATTAAAAGGGCGAGAAAATTCTGCAAGATCAATTTTTTGCGCGAGCGAAGTCCTTTGGAATTTTTATACTTGAGCTTAAGATAGTCATCCACTGCCCCCAGCGCACCCAGCCACAGAGTGGTCACCAGCAAGAGCAGGGTAAAACTGTTTTTAAGGTCCATCCACAGAAGCAGCGAGAGGATCATCGCGCTTAAAATGAGAATACCGCCCATCGTAGGGGTCTCTTTTTTCTTTTTGTGCAATTCCGCGAGCAAAGGGCAATCTTCCACGCGGATGGATTGCCCCGTTTTCAATTCATACAGCTTGCGGATGCAAAAGGGCCCCATAAAAATGGTAAAGAGCATGGCGGTTAAGGCCGCCAGCATCATGCGAGTCGAAGAATATGCAAAAGCGCTGGGGATCTTCCATCCCCATGTTGTAATCAAATATTCGTAAAGAAAAAGAATCACAGTTTTTTCGCTAAATAAAAATCACTCCAACACAGACCAAAGCCGCAAGGGTTTCGAAGCTTTTAGTAAGACCACATCGCCCGCTTGCGCTAGTTCAAA
Source organism: Rhabdochlamydiaceae bacterium (assembly GCA_036493355.1). Classification (GTDB taxonomy): domain Bacteria; phylum Chlamydiota; class Chlamydiia; order Chlamydiales; family Rhabdochlamydiaceae; genus JABDFI01. The sequence continues at coordinate 19,235 of DASXPV010000029.1, read as the reverse complement.
TACCCTTTTTTTCAACGCTTCGAAATCTAAAAACAGCTCTGCTTCTCTATCGTTTTTTTGAAAAAGATCGACCATGACCCGGCACTCTTCCCCCAAACACAAGAGGCGGTCGACGCACTGCAATGCGCACTGCGCAACCTCTTGATGCAGCATTCTTTCGTACTCTCCCAGCTCTCGCATCGCGCCCAGCACGGCAATTTTTTTATTTCCGGGCGAAACAGAGGGTAAATTCTGCAAGGCGGCCTTCATCGAAATAGCATTGGCATTGTAGGAATCATTGATAAACACGATCCCGCCCTGCACAACCGTTTCAAAGCGCCTAGGCTGCAGGGCCAGCTTGGGAATTTGCGTGATGATTTCTTTCCACTGCATCCCTAAGGCGCGCGCGACTGCAACGGCCGCTAAAAAATTCTCACGCAGATGCGAGGCTTCAAACGCAAAAGGCAAATGAGGACTCAGCTCTCCTCTTTCCCTCACCCTGAGCTTTTGCTTTTCATCCCAAGCATACTCTGTTCCCTCTCCATACAGGATTTTGGCACAGGACGCGCTAGCGATGGCGGAAAAGTGGGCCGCGCGCTCGTGGAGAATGGCCAACCGCGTGAGGGGCGACGCTAAGATTTCCGCTTTGGCCCGCGCAATGCCCTCAATTCCATCTGGAAAAAAAGCGATATGCGCATGAGCAATCGGGGTCACCACGGCAATTTCAGGAGGGGCAATGCGCACCAAGCGCTCAATTTCTCCCTTTTCGGTCATTCCCATTTCAATGACAAAAACCTCTTCGCCCTCTTTTGTATTTAAAATGCTAAGCGGCATGCTCACCTGCGAATTCGCATTTCCGGGCGTCTTTGCCACCTTGAATTTTCCTTCTAAAAGCGTCGCGATAAATTCTTTCGTCGTCGTCTTCCCCACAGAGCCCGTCACGCCGATGACTGGTATTTTTCTCTCAGCATGCACGGCTTTGGCCAGAGCATGCAGCGCGCCTAGCACGTCGTCTGCGCGCAAAAGAGATAGGCCAAAATCTTCTCCGCAATAGTCATTTGAAACAACAGCAGCCACTCCACCCCTTTTTGCTACATCGCACAAAAAGGCATGCCCATCTGTTTTTTTACCTTTCATGGCAAAAAACAAATTGCCAACAGTTGCAAGGTTGCTGTCTTGTACAAATCCGCTAATGCGCACATCACGCGGGGCATCCAGATGTAAGATGCCCGCAATTTCACTCAATGAAAAATCAGCCATACTACCCAAGCTGCTAAATTATAATAATAGTGCATCTTGGCATTTTAAAAAATAGCTACGATTTATTCCTTCCTGTGCATATCGAAAACCAGCTGCTATCGCAGGATCTTGAATTTTTCAAAGGCGTTGAAGGCGGCCGCCTCCACTGATCTAAATTTTGCGGGGGCTTTGGCGCAGGCTTTATAGTTGGGTTAGAAAATGACCTCTCCGATTTTTTCCTGCTCTTTTTTTTGGCTGCGTTTTATACACGACAAGCTCAGCTCCAGTCAAAGTATCTCTTTCCATGTCATCCAGAATATCTTGTTGAACCTCCCTCGCCTAAAGGCGAAGGATTCTTGTTTCTTCGCTCTCCTTAAGGAGTCGCTCCACAAGCTTTTAAGACCGACATTCCGGCGGCCTTTACAAGAATCGCACTATTGAAATCTCGTTCAATGACTGTTGAACAGTGAGCACATTCGTATTTGCGATCACTTAATTCCATTTTTTTCTTGGCACCACAGTTACTACATGTTTGGGTGCTTGGAAAATACTTTCCACTCTCCACAAAATGCTTTCCTAAAGCCTTCGCTTTGTACTCAAGACATCTCAAAAAGAGACGCCAACTTGCATCAGCTATCGAACGAGATATGCTTTTGACAGCTGTCTGTAGAAGTTTTGCAATATTAAGCCCCTCTACGCATATGATGTCGTGGCTTTTGACAATCATTGTAGAAAGTTTGTGTACAAAATCTTCTCTGCAATGTCTGATTCGAGCATGTAGTTTTGAGAGCTGTTTTTTAGCTTTTAGCCAGTTTTTACTAAATTTTATTTTCTTTGAAAGACGTCTTGCAAGGACTCGAAGCCTTGATAGATGCTGTGTGAAAAACCGAGGATTCGATACATAAGTGCATTTATTGCTACTCGTCGATGCCATTGTGGCAAAAGTTTTTAATCCTACATCGATTCCTACTGCTCTTTCTTCTTGAATGGGAACCGGCTTAGGATCCGGTACTTCTATTTCTGTAGAAAAAGCAACATACCAGTGCTCACCTTCTCGAAGAATCGTAGTCTGCTTGATCTCCCCAACAATATCGCGGGACTTGCGAAATCTCACCCAACCAATTTTGGGTAAATAGACGTTCTTTTCTTTTACTTTAACGCCTTGAGGATAACGAAAACTATCGCGTACGCCTTTGCACTTAAAGCATGGGAATCCAGGTTTTTTACCTGTTTTTACATTGTGGAAAAAGTTCTTAAATGCACTATCTAGATTTTTAAGAGCTTGCTGAAGCACTTGTGAATGAATCTCTTTCAGCCAGAGTGTGGCTTCTTGTCTCTTGAGGAATATGAGTTCGTTATTTTGTTCAAAATAGGTAATCGACTTGGCTTGTTTTTCATAGGCTGTTTTTCTCTGATCGAGACCGCGGTTATACAAAAAACGAGAAGCACCAGCAAACTGAGCGAAGAGTTGCCGTTCACCATCTGTTGAATCCAATCGGAATTTAAATCCCTTTTTCAAAAGCATGGCACGATGCTAAAATTTGGCCTATGAAAAAGTCAACAGATTTAAGGCACGGCAGATCCTGTGTATTTGCAATGCATGTTCATTTGGTCTTTGTTACCAAATATCGAAGAGAAGTGTTCACTCAACAAGTAATGAGGGAATTGCATTTAATTTTTGCAAGTGTTTGCAATGATTTTGAAGCTGCGTTACTGGTTCTTGCGGGGGTGCTCCCATTTCGATTGTTCGGCAATATATTGAAAGTCAGCAATCGCTAACTAAATAACACAATGTTGGCGTGATTCATCTTGGCCCTAAAGGGCCAAGTTTTCTCACGTCCTATATTGATAAAAGGCGATGTCCATAGCGTGGATAGCTAAAGGATTCCGTTGAACACATTCGGAGATGGTTTTAATTTGATGCGCGGAATTTCTGGAAATATTACCCAAATTATAACAAACCCCAGATCCACATATCTTAAACGACATTGCCACGACTTATTTAGTTAAATTATTTATAATAATATGCAATTAACTGATTTATTCCAATTTAAAAAATTAATTGTCGTTAATGAAATTCTCCATTGACCACTTTGTGGGATTATCGCATAATTTTTGCAAATTGGTGGCATCGCCAAGCGGTAAGGCAGGAGCCTGCAAAGCTCCCATTCCCCAGTTCAAATCTGGGTGCCACCTCATATAAACGCCTTAAAGTTCAAACCCTTGCTCTATTTAGTTGCTACCCCCATCGGCAATCTGGCCGATATTTCTCTTCGCGCATTAGAAACGCTCAAGCGCTGCGATTACATCTTGTGCGAAGATACGCGCCATAGCCTCCACCTTCTCCAACGCCACCAGATCCAAAGGCCGCTGCGCAGCTTTCACGCTTTTAATGAAAGCAAAGAGAGTGAAAAGGTCCTTTCCGATTTGAAAGGCGGTATGCACATTGCCCTCATTTCCGATGCGGGAACTCCCCTATTTGCAGATCCGGGATTTGGATTGGTACGCCGCTGTAAAGAAGAGGGCATTGACGTCACGGCCATTCCTGGGGCCAATGCGGCACTCACAGCGCTTCTGCTATCGGGCTTTCCCGTCTTTCCCTTTCAATGCCTGGGTTTTTTTCCAAAAAAGTTGAGCGAACTGACAGATTTCATCTCTCGCCTCCTCCTTTACAAAGGCACGAGCATCTGCTATGAAACTCCGCACCGCCTCTTAGACACGCTGGAATTGTTTAAAAAAATGGGGCCGGATCGCCTCCTGTGCGTTGCGCGCGAACTGACCAAGCAGTACGAAGAATGCCGAACGGCAACCTCAGAAGAGCTCACTGCGCATTTCGTAGAAAATACTCCGCGCGGCGAAATAACTCTTCTCATTGCCCCACCTCCGGAGGGTGTGGAATTTGAAAAATTATCTACTAAAGAACTCGTCGCCTACCTTCAGGAGGAGTTTGCGCTGCCGCTGAACGCCGCCATCAAGCTCGCTGCGGAATTGCACGCCATTCCTAAGAAAAAAATATACAAGGAAATTCATGTTGAAAAATAACTTTCCACTCTGTATAATTTAGCTAAAATAAAACTTATCCGTAAGGTAGATCGTGTCATATGATCTGGTCATAGATATTGGCAACGTGCGCATTAAAGGAGCCCTCTTTGAAGAGGACAAGCTCGTTTATTATTTCGCGCTTCCCTCTTTTCCCTTCTCCAAAGAAAAATTCTCCGCGCACCTTTCGGGAAAACCCATCGCTCAAGCCTTTATCTCGTCCGTCAACAGTCAGCTGGAGATGCACGTAAAGACCGCGCTTGGCGAAGCTGGCATCCCATGCACGTTTTTGTATTACGCCGACCTGCAGCTCAAGCTCGAGGTGGAAAAGCCGGAAGAATTAGGCCATGACCATATTGCCAATGCCTATGGCGCTCTGGCGCGCTATCCCTTGAACGACTGCATCATTGTCGATATCGGATCCGCCATCACGTGCGACCTCGTAGCCAAAGAAGGGCGCTACTTGGGTGGGATGATCTATCCCGGGCCAGAATTGTGCGCTCACGCCCTCACGGGGCAAACAGATAAACTCCCCCTCGTCGTCCCTGTCAAACCCCCTTCTGTGCTCGGCACAACGAGCGAGACACACATCCAAAGCGGCATTTATTACGGGCAATTGGGGGCGATAGAAAGACTTATTGCGGAATTGAGGCGTTCAACCAACTCGCCTAGCAACGTAAAGATCCTCGCCACCGGAGGCGCGACGTATATCGAAGATCCCATCACAGGCGCCGCCAAGGTCATTTTCGTAGACGATTTAAAAGAACTCGTCGATTGCATCGATCCTCACCTGACCTTAGTGGGATTGCACGAGATCCAAAAAGAACAGCTTTCAAAGAAACGGAGTTAAAAATATGTCAACAGCAAAAGAATTGATCTTTGAGGAAGAAGCGCGAAATAAACTGCGAGCGGGAATTGATCAGCTCGCAGACGTCGTCGCCGTTACCCTCGGGCCGCAGGGCCGCAACGTCGGGCTGCAGGCCTCTTGGGGAGCCCCTTCCATCACAAACGACGGAAACAGCATTGTAAAAGACATCGAGCTCAAAGACCAGTATCTCAACATGGGTGTCTCTTTATGCAAAGAAGTCGCAAGCAAAATGAAAGAAAAATGCGGAGATGGCACCACAACGAGCATCCTGCTTTTGCGCGCGCTTGTGCAAAATGGCGTGAAAAACATCGCATCGGGAGCAAGCCCCATTAATCTGAAAAGAGGCATGGACAAAGCCGTAGACGCCATCATCCAGCAATTGGAAAAGCTCGCGATTTCCATTCAAAACGATCAAGAGACCCGCAATATTGCCGTTGCTTCAGCGTCGGGCAATGAAGCGATCGGCTCTATGATTGCGGAAGCGATCAAAAAAGTATCCATCTCCGGCGTCATCACTATTGAAGAGGGCAAGAGCACGGATACAACTGTAGAGATGGTCGAGGGCATGCAGTTTGACCGCGGCTACGTCAGCGCCTATTTCGCTACGGATCAAGAAGCCATGAATGTTAAACTCACTCATCCCCGCATCCTCGTCACCGACAAAAAGATCTCCTCCATTCAAGAACTCCTCCCCCTTCTGCAAAACGTTGCGGCAACCGGCACAGAACTCTTAATCATCGCAGAGGATTTTGAAGCAGACGTGCTCTCCACTCTTGTCGTCAATAAATTGCGCGGAACGCTGAAAATATGCGCCGTCAAAGCACCTGGGTTTGGAGATAGGCGTAAAGCCATGCTGGAAGACATTGCGATCTTGACAGGGGCCACCGCCGTATTTGAAGAGACAGGGCTTTTACTCAAAGACGCGACGATGGAGGTGCTGGGAAGCGCAGAAACGGTGCTCATCACCAAAGAAAAAACAACGCTTATCGATGGTAAAGGCGAGAGCACAGCTATCGCTGCGCGCATCAAGCAGCTCGAAGCTGAGATTCAAAAATGCACAAGCAGCTACGATAAAGAAAAGCTCGAAGAGCGCAAAGCGAAGTTGAGCGGCGGTGTTGCCGTCATTCGCGTCGGGGCTGCCACAGAGCCTGAAATGAAGCAGAAAAAGCAAGTCTTCGAAGACAGCCTAAACTCCACGCGCGCAGCGCTTGAGCAGGGTATCGTCCCCGGAGGCGGCCTGGCCCTTCTCTACGCCGGCGCATCTGCTAAACTCAGCTTGGCAGCAGATGAAGCGATCGGCGCGCAAATCGTGTTGAAAGCCTGCCAATCCCCTTTCAGACAAATTGTAGCCAATACAGGCCACGACAGCTCTGTCATCTTGGGAGATGTGCTCGCCGCTAAACCCAATTTCGGTTTTAACGCCTTAACAGAAAAAGTAGAAGATCTCTGCAAAGCAGGCGTTGTCGACCCCGCTAAAGTGGTTAAAAATGCCCTGCGCTTTGCCGCATCGACTGCTGGCATCGTCCTTCTCTCAGAAGTCCTTATCGGCAATGCTTCCGAAGAGGAAAAAGAGTAATAATGCCGGTTAAAGTGGCCGTTTTGCCGGCAAAAGGCATCGGTGATGCTCTTCTTATGATGATCGCCTCGCATCAGTTATTGCTAACGGGATGCGAGGTGACTACTTTCCACAATTCTTTTTCTCCGTTCGGCCCTTGGTTTCCCGGACATAAATTTGCATCCCTTCCCCCGCGCGATGCATTAATCGAGACGCTCTTTGCCTTTGACAAGATCATCGTGCAAAATGACAACTCTCCCTCCATCACCCTCTTGCGCTCCGCTTTTGGCGTCTCCTCCCCCGCTAATAGTCAAGCCAAGCCCAAACTCTCTATTTTTTATCCCTCTTACATCTCTTCTAAACACGGAAGCCTCTCCCCGTTCGATCAGGTATTCCTTCCCCATCTCACCATGGCCGACAACCTCGAAAGAGCCGTATCGCACTTGCTTTCACAACCCGTTTCCAAAGACAATGGCATCACTCCCCCTTCCTCCCTCGTCCATCGAAAATATGACAAGCGCATCATTATCCAGCCCACCAGCAGCGTGGCCGAGAGAAGCTGGCTCCCCGAGCGCTTTTTCTCTTTGGCAGAAAAACTGCAACGCAAAGGCTTTCAGCCCGTCTTTTCCGTCAGCCCCTCTGAAAGACAAGATTGGTTCTGGGTGGAAAAGCGCGGATTTTCACTGCCGGCTCTCCCCTCTCTTTCTTCTTTAGCGGAATTAATCTATGAATCGGGATTTGTGATCTGCAACGAGTCACTCGTCTCCCACCTAGCCTCTAATCTTAACATAGCCAGTCTGATCCTCGCGGGCAATCCCAAGCGCATGCGCCTCTGGCAGCCTGGCTGGCTCCCCGCTAAGCTCCTCTTTCCCCCGAGCTGGATCCCCAACCTCAAGTTCTTTCGCCTGCGTGAAAATAAGTGGCAATACTTTATCTCCGTCAACGCTGCGCTGCGCGTCTTTAAATCCGTCGTTAATATTCTCGAGCGCTAAAGCTCCGGCATAACCAGCCGCATAAAGGGGTAAATTGTCGCCTATTGCATTTATATAATCATAGCGAATAAATCGCGGGTATCCCCAAGAATTAAGCGTCGTATAACCGCGCAAAGGCTCTATAAAGTACAAAGCGGAATCAAAACTAATCATGCCGCCTAGGATGCGCAGAGGCCGATAGGGAATGGTCATCATTAAAAGGCCATAAAACGAATGGTGCAGCCGCATTTCTCCATTCCAATAAAAGGAGGGAAAAACAAAAGCGAGAGCTCCGACGAACAGGTGATAAAGCGCGCCCAGTTTATCTCCCTTTTTCCATTTATAGAAGGTAAGTCCAGCATTCACAAGGCCGATACTCGCATATTCCGCAAAGACAACTCCTTTTGTTTGAAAAGGAAGAGTGATTTGCCAGGAAAACCCAGTTGTCAGCATGGGGATGAGAATAAAGTGGATTACAATAGCACTCGCCGCGGCAGCGACAAGGGTTACGGCAGCTGTTTTTAGAATATTCATCCTTATCCGTTTTTTCGCAGCGGCTGGCTCTTCTCCTTCTCTAGCCTTGAACACATCGACGACTTGATTCTTATATTTTTTTGCGTTCAAAAAGATCTTCCCGATGAGGAATGTCGCTGAAATGGCAGTTGTAATGCGGAAGGTACCCGGAAGATAGGTAACGGAGGCATAAACCGCACCGGCCATCAAGGCCAAACAACACAAAAGGATCAAAGTATTTTTTGCAATGCGAAGATAGGCATCTCTTTGATTTTCCCCCGACTGCGTAGTAAAAGATTTAATAACACTAGTTTTCGCTGCGATAAATTTTTCTTTTATGACGTGAGGTTTTTTATAAATATTTTTTACTAAAATAGCGCCTTCTATAGCTAATGGGATAGCTACTAATACAGGAGCAATTATGTGTTTGTAATCCCAGACTCCGGATTTAGCAAAATTAGTTATTACTGACATTAAAATCCTTAATTTTTATTAATTAATAATATCAAAATATTTAATTAATTTAAATCGAATTTTACACCGAACAGGTGGGGGAGTTCAGGTGCTGATTAAGTGAGCACCGGAAATGGTATATCCCTTATCACCTGGGACGATATGATTAGTGGTGTTGGGTTTTTCCAGAGCGTCGACGCATTCGAATGGGGCGCGACCGGGAAAGGAGCGTAAAGTACCCGGATAGGGAGTATCCCCTTCCTTGGCTAAGAGTTTGCGTTGGAGTTGTCGAGCATAGATGATGCTCTCCTCTTCGATAGCTTTTCGATGCTCTTGGCGACAATTCTCCTTGGGATAGATGGGTTCGCGAAAGATGACAGCTTCCCCTTGGTCTGTCCATAGTATGCGCAAAATACAGCGCATACGTACGGAGGATTTCTCCAAAATATCAGTGCCGGGAGGAATCAGCGCAATCATGCGCGTACTCCAATTAAGAGGATAGCCTAAAAGAGCTTTGTTGTATTTAGGTTCCGCTAAAGTACTTTGGCATGTTCCACCGTCTGACGGCATGCTAAATAAAAGCCAGCCATTATGCGTGTTAATCACAGTAAAGTTACTCTTGGAAACTCGATATTCCTTTTCCCATTCCTTGCTCAAGTCTGGATCGCGCTCTTGAATCGCGCGCACATGTTCAGACTGGGAAGGATCGCTGCGCACAGTGTTCAAGTTGCCGTTCAATAGCCCTCTAACAAAGTCCTGCAGCGCTTTAAATACTTTCTCGCGCTCTTCCTTGGGAAGCTGCTGCACTTTGGAAGCATAGATAAATAGTATTTCGGGCCGGCGATAAGTGGCTATAGTTTTAGTATACTTTTCGTGAAAATCTTCCACATCGTCTAATTGAAAGCAGCGAATAAAGGCTTCATTCAAGCTGGGATCGGAGGATCCTTTTTGCAAGGCTTCAAAAGAGTTGACTTCTCGAAGCACATCTAAAATTCGCGGAGATACCTGATCGAGGATAAGGCATTGAGAGATGAGGGCTGCTGCATTTAGTGCATGCTCCATGCGCTTTTTCATGCTGCTCTGCATGCCTCCAAAAATTACTTTTTCCACCAGCATCTTTTTTTGAGCTGTGGGAATGCGATGCTCTTCTAAAAGCAGCTGCAGATGCTGCAGCAGAGGTCTTAAATTCTTTCCATCCGTAAATCCTCGGATGCCGTCCATCATCGCCTTAGTGATAGGGAAATGAGAAGAGAGCATCATCAACGGAAGTAGGAATTTGGGATCATTAAATTTAAAATCGATCGATGCTTGGTCAAAGTGCTTTTGCGCTTCTTTACTTGTCAGAAGATCCAAAAGAAAATCTTGCATTAAGGCGCGAAAAGCAGGATCCCTCACCTCGCTCAGCAAGGATTGTACAATGGGGAAATACTTGTTCACTACATCAGCTGAGATGCCATTAGTTCTGCAGCGAATGAGGAAGGAGGCCATCCAGTCGATCTTATTATCTACCAGAAGTAGATTCTCTCGCTTATCGGACTGCTTGTCTAAACTGGCGACCCACTTTGTCAATACTTGAGCTAAAGCAGGAGAAGAATGAGAAAAATCAAGCACACAGGCATAAAGAGCAGCTAGCCGCTCTTTAATGGGGCGTAGTACCGGATGTGCTCTTTCGCACTTCTCAAAAAATGCGATGCACTGCTTGAATTGGGCAAGGGATAAGCGCAACTCGGACAAACTCGATAAAAACTGTGAAGGATAGGTTTCACTCATCAAGAGGTAAAGCTCGGGGAATTGGTCGCATCTACCAAAATGCTTGATGTAAGAGGTATAGAAAGCTTTAGGCAAATGTGGGCCTGCCATTGCCAAATATTCTGCGCACGCTGCAAGCGGACTCTGAAAAGCACTTATTAAAGGCACTGGCGTCATATCAGATGGATGGCGCAAAAGTAATCGGTTGATGCCCTCCCTCTCTTTGGGGGGAATGCCAAAATTATTAAAAAACATTTCACTTGTCATGTAAATAATGACATTTCTTTTAGCTATAGCTGTTGCTAACTCTTTGCGAATTTCTAATGTGGTAAGCTTAAAATCTCTAACATGGTGGCAAAATTGAATTGGACATAACCGCATTGCCAGCTGCGCTAAGGCAACGCGCATTTCTTCGTTTAGGCCTTTATAGTTTTTGAGAAGGGGAATCACTCCAAAGGGATTTTGCTGCAAAGCGAGCATAGCAATGTCAAAAAGAGCTTTGGTATTGCTTATAGGCCATCTATCTATAAATTCAGAGATTGTCGCACCATTTTTCTTTGCAATGCCTATGGCAAGTTCTGCAAGAATTGCGGGATCTGTGATATGAAATCGGCCTATCATGCTGGCTAATTTTTCTGGACAGAGAATAGCGGCTTTGCGCGCTAATTGTATACGCTCCTCTTCCTCTTGTATGTGATACCTTTCAATAAATTCCGTCACGTTAGAAGGATTCTGCTCTATGGCAATCATAGCGAGCTCAGCGTGCATTTTTGGATTGGGAAGATCCCACTTTAGCATATCATCGTGCTGGTCACTCAGAATGAGTCCTCCTCTTTTTGACACCTCGTAAATTAATTCTACACGCACAGAGGGATCGGTAAGGGTAAATTTAGAAATATTCTCCGCTAACAATAGGGGAGCTGTTATAGCAAGTTCTCTAGCGAATGCAACGTGAAGGGCCTTATCAGAAATGGCAAATACTTTAAAATTTTCTGCCAATGTCCTAGGGCATTCTTTTAAGGCAATTTTCGCCCATGAGATGCGCAGAGGCTCATTATCAATTTTAAAATATGGGATAATAGAACCAATGATCCAGGGATCTTTTTCTACGATCTGAGAAGCTATATCTCCTCTTACTTTAGGATCGTCGATTTCCCATTCATCAAAATGTTTGCATAGATTATCTAAATCATATGCATTTAAAAAAGGAATGATTTTTTTTATCAATTCTATCCGTACACCTACCTCGGAAATATCAAAAATTTTTATCCCTTTGAGAAAATATTCGGGATGCTGTTCAGCAGCAATGTGGGCCCATTGAATTCGCGAGCCTTCCGGAAATTGATCTAGATATTCAAGTACTATCTCAATACCCCGAGGAACAGAGCAATAAACTTTGCTGACAAGAGAAGCGAGCTGCGCTTTATCTTTAATGGCTTTAAACATCTTCGAGCAGGAATAAAATAAATCCCCATTTCTTTGTGCGACGTTTCGCGCCAGTTCAATGAGATCTTCTTGACACAAAACCTCATTTTCATAAAACCGCAGTAAATCCATACCCTGAATTACATCTTCATTCCATTTTGCGATTAGCAAGCGGAAGAATTTGCTCGTCAACTCCTTTGGGATGGCTTGAGTTCCTCTTTTATTAAAATAATTCAAAAAGAAGTAAGGTTTGCGCTCTATGAGGATTTCGCCTATTTCCGATAGATAAGGGACTTCGGTAATATAAAACTGTTTAAGAAAATAATAAGCCAGGGTGTCGCATGTAAACCTGGGATTTCTTAACACAATTTTCAAAATCTCAAAACGCATCTGTTCTGAATCAATCATATATCTGGAAATTATCGTACCGTTCAGCAAATTGGGATTGCGCCATGCATGACTCAAAGCAATCGCTTCTCTATGATTGTCCGGCAGATCAAAAACAGCGTTCTCCCATTCTATTTTCTCTTTTTTATGCGTGGAGAGCAGGGTTACGAGCAAAATGTCGTAAATCTGATGGAATTGCGCTGTGGAAACAGAGGATTCCACCTGCTTCATGATCCCCTCGACGAAAGAGATATCCACAAAACCATCTATTATTCCCTGTGCATCGCAAAGTTTTAATAGGGGCGAGGTTGCCTCGGCTAGGGTATCGCTCGTGATTCTCTCCCGCAAAATAGCTAGAATCCCCTGCTCCAACTCCTTTTTTGGATCTAAAGCAGGCGCCTTTTCTGGTTGGGAAACAATGATAATAACCGGATTATTAGTAACGGGCGATGCACACATAAAATAAATATATTTAGTTTTTGTTAATAATATAATAATAAATTAAATTATTAATTTAAACTAAAAACTGATCTATTTATGTATTTCAAACTAAAAAAGGCGAAATTGTTATGTTTTTAAAATTAATTATAACTTTTCAATTGTTTTTTACAAATAAAGAGCTATGGCAGGGAGCCAAGTCTATCTAAAGGCGAAGATTTTAACTAAAATAATTAAAGTAAAGGGCCAATGGGTCGCTTTAATCCCCCAAAACTTATTGGAGATGTTGACAATGGTCAAGGCGATCAAGGCGGGATAAATGGTCTCAAGCACGGGACCTATGAATTTGGCGATGCCCGAAAATTCTAACGTGGACACTAAAAAGCCTATCCCCAGGGTCAGGAGAATAGCTGCCGCATTCCCAATCTTATTGCGGAAGACTTCGGTGCGAGCAAAATCGGCAAAGAGCGAGGTAAGGACGATTGCCGTTGTCAAGCAGGCAAATATCACGGCCAAGCAGACGCAAGGCGCTGCAAAAGACCCCAAAGCGGATAAAGCGATCGCCCCAAGCATCTCTTGAGGAGGGATTACTGTTAAAGGAGTATGGTAAATCCAGCCCAGCACAACCAGCGCGACATACACAAAGGAGAGGAGTCCCGCCCCCACCAGGGCAGCTTTGGCAAATACCTTGAGGGAAGAGCGATCTTTATGCGAATCGGGAAAGCGATCGTTTAAGTAGGTAATGATGAACCCGGAAAAGAAAAACGCGGCCAGAAGATCCATGGTCTGATAGCCTTGGAAAAACCCAGTCTTGAAAGCAGGCCAGCTTCCCACTGCTGAAGAAGGAGAAAACTCCCCTTCCCACAGCCCAAAGAACGCAATGGCGACGATAGCCAAGAGCAAAAAAGGTGTGAGGATAGAGCCTAATATGGTGACGATTCTATTTTTGCGCATGGTTAGCAGGAAAATAATCGCGCACAAAGCCAAGCTGGCTATGGGCAAAGAGATGTTTGGCAACAGCAGCACCAAAGCGCCGTGCGCCACAGTTAGGCAACGGGCTAATACGCCAAAAGGCCCCATCAGCGATAAGGCGATGAGGGAGAAGATAAAAACACCTTTTTTGCCGAAGCAGTTAAAGAAATCCCTTATATTTCCTTGAAAGAGCATCATGCCGAGGACGCCGAGAAAAGGCACGAGAACACCGGTCAGTAAAATCCCTAAGGAGGCCCAGATGACGTGTCCCTCACTTTGGGTGCCGACTGCAATAGGAAATACTAAATTCCCCGATCCGAAAAACATCGCGAAGAGAGCAAATCCCGTGCTCATGACTAAAAATGCCTTTTTCATTCCACCTCACTCGCCGTGAAAATTTTAATTTTTCACACATGTTAGCAGTCAATCATACACACCTTTTACTTATATGCAAGAAACGAACGCTTTATTGAAATTTATCCCTATTCTTGTTGCTATTTATTTATTGAATTTTCTAGTGTGAGGATAATCCAACTAATGAGAATCATGAATAAAAGACGGCGTGCAGTGAGTCTAAGGGCAAGCAAAAAGATGAGCAAAGAGCTCAAATCCGCTCAAAGGCCTCTAGCTCCAGACGCCCGTCTTTATAGCGATGAGCTGTCTCCGGAACAAGTACTCAAAAAATATCCTAAGAGGATCGCCAAAACGGAAAAGGGAATGCTCCAAGGGCTTAAAAAGCGCCTAAAGGCTAAAGAAAGCCAAAAGCAAAAAAAGCATTCTAAACGCACCAACTGCGGGGAGGTCGATGAACACTCCCCTCCTGCCCACGTCCACGTGGAAGGGACGCGCTGGGTGAAGAACCTGAGGATGCAAAGCAAGATAGAGCGCAAGCGCTTGGGCAAACAGCAGTTAAAAAGAAGTAAGTAACTGATTTACAGAGGTTCATAAAATTATGAAAATAAAAATCCTCAGTTAAAGTGAAAAAGGGTATCCTTAAGGTCAAAAACAGCCATTAACTAGCATGCAAGCAAAAACTTTATTTCGGTTTGCCCACATCTCCGATCTGCATTTTTCGCGCATCTTCTACGGGCCCCTGCAATTCTTTTCCAAGCGTTGGGTCGGCAATTTTAATCTGCTTTTAAACCGAAAAAAAAAGTTCAACAGCGAACATCTCTATTCTTTAATTCCCCTTTTTAAAGAACTCAAGCTCGATGGCGTGCTTTTAACCGGCGATCTCACCACGACATCGCACATTACAGAATTTGAGATGGCAAAAAAATATATCGATGCATTGGAAGAGGCTGGCCTTAAAGTTTTTCTCATCCCCGGCAACCACGATCACTACACGCGCCAGGCGTATGATAATTTGGAGTTTTACCGCTATTTTAACACGTGCTATCATAACAATGATCCCCTTTCCTTCTTTTCCCTTAAAGATGATAAAATCTCCGCGACGCATTTGGGAAAAGAGTGGTGGCTTTTCGCGATGGATTCGGCAGAGGCGACTTCGCTTTTCTCTTCCCACGGTGTATTTTCCGAGCAGTTGCAGAAGAATTTAGAGCACGCGCTCTCGTTTGTGCCTGAAGGCCACAAAGTGATCGCCATGAATCACTTTCCCCTCTTTGAAGAGGATAAAAAGAAAAACCTGCGCAGGGCCGAAGAGCTCAGAGCTATCTTGCAGCGCTTTGACCAGATCAAGCTCTATTTGCACGGCCACACGCATCGTCACATCATTGCCGATCTGCGGGCAAGCCAGCTTCCCATCGTCGTCGATAGCGGGAGCACTTCGCAAAAAGAAGGCGCCACGTGGAACCTCATCGACATCACCGCGGCGGGATGCAGTATCAGCGCTTATAAAAAAGAGCCTGAAGAGTGGAAACAGCATTCGCAATCACATTTTACTTGGTAGAATATGAAAGAGCCTTGGTATAAAGACGGGCTGCGTTTTAAGTGCACGGGTTGCGGAGAGTGTTGCACAGGTGCCCCGGGTTACGTCTGGATCGATGAAGCGGAAATTGAAGAAATGGCCGCCTTTTTAAAGATTTCTCCTGAAGAGTTCGTAAAGAAATACACGCGACGCATCGATGATAACCTCTCCCTTACTGAAGATCCCCATAATTTTGACTGCGTCTTTCTCAAAGAGCGCAAATGCCTCGTTTATGGCGCGCGACCGCATCAGTGCCGCGCCTTTCCCTGGTGGCCCGACAATCTCAGCTCAAAAAAGCAATGGAAAAAAGTAGCTGAACGCTGCGAGGGAATCGATCACGCAGACGCGCCTCTCATCACTTTGGGAGAGATACGCTCTGCTATGAAAAACAAAAAATAAGAGTGTAGCGCCGCATGTCTTTACCGCCCGATGTAAAAAAGAGGATCGATCAGTGGCTATCGGGCCCGTACGATGAGCAGACAAAAAAGGAGATACGCGAGCTCCTATCACGCGATCCGCAGTCGCTAATCGATGCTTTTTATAGCGATTTAGCCTTTGGTACAGGCGGCATGCGCGGACTTATGGGCGTAGGGACAAATCGCCTCAATATCTACACCATTCAAATGGCCACGCAGGGCCTGGCGCACTATTTAATCAAGCAAAAGCCCTCCACTTCTTTAAGCATCGTCATTGGATTTGACTCGCGGCACCATTCCGAGGAGTTTGCAGACTGCGCTGCGCGCGTTTTAGCGGGAAATGGGATTGCAGTATATCTGCTTTCTGAGCTGAGGCCCACGCCGTTTGTTTCCTTTGCCTGCAGGTATAAAAAAGCCGATGCGGCAATTATGATCACTGCCTCCCATAACCCTAAAGAATACAATGGCTACAAAGTCTACTGGAGCGACGGCGCGCAGGTCGTGCATCCTCACGATATCGGCATTGTAAAGGAGGCAAACGCCATAAAAACGCTTCAGCAGATCAAGCTTTCTGCTCCCGATGCGCCTTTGATTAAAAGGCTACGCCACGAGCTCGATCAACCTTATTTGGACGCGATCCGCCCACTGCAGCACTTTGTAGAAGAAAATAAAAAAAAAGGAGCCTTACTGAAAATTGTCTACACTCCTTTGCACGGCACAGGCATTACCATGACACCTAAAGCCTTGGCTGATTGGGGATTTACTTCCGTGGAGTGCGTTAAAGCGCAAAGCACTCCCGACGGCGATTTTCCTACCGTCTCTTTTCCCAACCCCGAATACCCCGAAGCTTTAAAGCTGGGCATGGAACTTCTCGCTAAAAACCAGGCCGACATTCTGATCGCCAACGACCCCGATGCCGACCGCATGGGCATCGTGGCGCTGCATCAGGGTAAACTCGTCATCTTAAATGGCAATGAAGTCGCATCGATTTGCGTCGATTTTCTCTGCCGTGTGCTCATGCAGCAGAAAAAAATGCCCGAGCGCGGCGCCTTTGTGACAACGATTGTAAGCACGGAGCTTTTAAAAGAGATCGCCAACGCCTATCACAAGACGTGTTTTGAGGTGTTGACCGGCTTTAAGTACATCGGAGAAAAGATCCATCAGTGGGAAATCTCTTCCCCCTCCTTTCAATTTCTCTTTGGCGCAGAGGAATCTTATGGCTATCTCATTGGAACCCATGCGCGCGACAAGGATGCAATTGTCTGTTCGTGCTTGCTTGCGGAAATAGCTCTGGAGGCAAAACGCAATGGCTTGACGCTGGTAGACCTACTGAACCAAATCTATGAAACTTATGGTGTCTTTAGAGAAAAACAAGCCTCTTTGAATTTCAAGCCGGACAAAGAAGGTATTGAGAAAATGAAGAGCATCATGGACCATCTCAGACAGCATCCCCCAAGCACCATTGCCGACTCTAGAATCCTTTACTGCGAAGATTACTTGAGTGGGATCAGACAGCATTTCGACACCCAGCAAAAAGAAAAGCTCACCCTTCCACAATCCGACGTCCTTCTCTTTCGCCTGGCAGATAAAAGCCGCATCGTCATCCGCCCGTCTGGAACAGAGCCTAAGATCAAGATCTACGCATCAGCTTGCCTTCCCCCCACTCGCGCTATCGCGTCTGCTACCGCACAGTGCGATCAAAAACTCGATCAGTTGCTTGCCTCTTCAAAGGCTCTTCTATCATGAAGGCTTCCTTTGAATTAGCTCTTGTCACCGGAGCGTCCACAGGGCTTGGCAAAGCCCTTTGCCTCGCGCTCGCTTCCCTGGGCATTCCTCTTATCCTAGTCGCGCGCGATGAAAAAAAACTGTACGAGCTTGCGCAAAGCCTTCCCGTCAAAACACACATTTACAGCGTCGACTTGTCCACCCCCGCGCAAAGGGAGAAATTCCTCCTCTTCCTCGCCTCGCACGCGCCAGACTTGATCATCAACAACGCCGGAAGTGGAATCTACGGTCCTGCGCTTAGCCATCCCACAGCCCAGCAAGCGCAACTTGTCGCACTCAACGTGCAAGCCGTGTTGGAAATCACTTTGGAAAGCGCACGCATCCTCCAACGCGCTAAAAAACGAGGCACTATTATGAACATCTCCTCCGCAGCGGCGTTTTTTTCCTACCCCACGCACTGCACATACGCGGCCTCCAAAAGCTTCGTCAACAGCTTTTCCGAGGGATTGGACTATGAATTAAAGCCGCACGGTATACGCGTTCTCTGCGCCTGCCCGGGCGTTATCGGCGATACGGAATTTAGCGCACGCGCCTCCAGAGGCACTCCGCACAAGCGAAGTCCCTTCTGGGCGCTCTCCGCACAACAAGTTGCCAACGAGGTGATAAAACAAATCGAAAAAGGCACACCTGTAAAAATCATCGATTGGCGCTATCAATTGCTTATCGCATTAAATCGCATCCTTCCCAAAACGATCAGCATGCGCTTCTTGAGTCATTCCTTGCAGTCTCTGTACACGACAAAAATGATTTGAGGAAAGAAACTCGCTGAAATGTCACCATATGTCGATTTTAGGTCTGACACAGGGATAAATTTAGGCCTGTTGGAGCACCTGTAGCATGAGCGAAAAAGGAACAAGATAGAGAAGGATATGCACGATGTGCAGGATGGGGAAAAAGAGTTTCTGCCTCATGTGGAAAAGCTTTTCGAGGTAAAATTTAGAGGGAAGGTGATTGGGAGGTACAGTGCTGACCTAGTGGTCGAGAAAGCCGTGATTGTGGAATTGAAATGTTGTGAGCGTTTGCTTCCAGAACATCAGGCGCAAGTGATCAACTATTTAATAGTAGCGCAGTTGTCTGTGGGGTTACTGGTGAATTTTCGTTATAGGAAATTAGAATACAAGAGGTTGTTCTGTGAAGAAAAAGTGCCTTTTGAAGAAACCGAGAAAACCACAGCTCTAAAATTCCTATAAATATCCTGCACATCTTGTTCCCATTTTTGCTCATGCTACAGGCGCTCCAACAGGCCTAAATTTATCCCTCACTCGACCTCTTAGTGTCAGACCTAAAATCGACATATGGTGACATTTCAGCGAGTTTCTTTCCTCAAATCATTTTTGTTGTGTACAGAGACTGCAAGGAATGACTCAAAAAGCAGGCTGTATAGTGATTTAAAACAAGATTGAGAAAAATATGCAAGGAGGCTGCGAAAATTTTTTGTCTGGAGCGAGCGACCATTGTACGAGTACAAGGCGC
This sequence comes from Rhabdochlamydiaceae bacterium, assembly GCA_036493355.1. Classification (GTDB taxonomy): domain Bacteria; phylum Chlamydiota; class Chlamydiia; order Chlamydiales; family Rhabdochlamydiaceae; genus JABDFI01. Next base: position 46 of record DASXPV010000029.1, on the reverse strand, counting down.
GAGCGAAGACGAAAAATTTTCTGCAAAGCCGACGCGGGAGATTTTC
>DASXPV010000028.1:0-26207 GCA_036493355.1 Rhabdochlamydiaceae bacterium | reverse complement strand
AAAAAATATTTAAGTGTGGTATCCTCTCATGCTCACCAAGGGAGCATCTATGGAAGCGCACAGAAGACATGATATATCCGACAGAGTTTGGAATTTACTGGAACCTCACTTGCCAGGACGAAGGGGGATTTGGGGTGGCATAGCACGAGACAACAGGACTTTTATCAATGCAGTATTTTGGATATTGAGAACTGGAGCTCCATGGAGAGATCTCCCTCCAGACTATGGAGGCTGGTGCAATACCCATCGCCGATTTATCCGATGGCGCAATCAAGGGGTTTGGGAATGCAGCCTCATTCTTGGCTGCAGTCCACATCAGGTGTATTGCTATATGGGCGGAGATCTTGTGACGACACTATCTAGAAGGGTATGGACAAGGTGCTCGCCAAGCCACTTTTCATAGCGGTTGGATGGCCAGTTTTGCTCTATCACTAGCATGCGGTAAAGATCGCGTCCTGTCAATGCCCACAAGAGATCGAGGGCAAGGCTTTCTTTAAGGCCTTTTTTTAGGGAATTTGTACGATGCAAAGCCTTAATCGTATCTTCTTGGCGCTTATGCCGGCGCTTCTCTCGCTCTTCTTCCAGAAGTTTAAATTCCACGGACAGCACAGAAGCGCCTTTAAAAAGATACATCTGCTCTTTTTCGGCGTCGTAGATCTTTCTGGCGATTTTAGCTGAAAGCATCAGGTGCCTTTTCGGCGCCCCCTTTTTACAGGACTTGACAAGCGCTTCAAACCGCTCGGGAGGAAAAACCCGGTCCATGATTTCGCGCAGAATTCCCAACTTGGATTTAAATAGTGCATAAATCAGGGGGGGAGAAACTCCAGAGCTTAAAGCTATCTCTTCTATGGTGGTCCGATCAAAGCCTTTAGCCTCAAACAGCTGCTTTGCGGATTGCAGAATGCGCTGTCGGGTTTCTCTGGCTTGCGAGACTCTTATTTCTGAATGGTATGCGCGTTTGGTTGACATAATTCGATATTGCAAACTATAATGAATTTTCAATCAATCCAAATGGGAAGACGATGGACTATTTACAGATTGCAGAGGCTTATTATCTGGCGATGAATGAAAAAAACGTCGCAAAGTTGAAAAGCTATTTACGACCTGACGCGATGTTAATTTCGCCTTTGGCAGGTGAAACTCAAGGAGGTTCTATCTTTGAGGCGATTGGGCGGTTCATGACGTACTTCACTAGCTTAAAGATACGCTCAAAATGCGGTTATGGGAATCAAGTGATGCTGGCCATCGATGTTGAGTATCCTTTGCCAATAGGGAAGTTGAAAACGGCCGTGCTCATGACTTTCCAAGGCGATCAAATTGCCTCTATCGAGCTTTTTCATGACACAAAGCCATTTCACGGGCTTGCTTAGTGCGAAAATAGAGCGGGTTAATGCGAAATTTGAGCGATCTTAGGAATGCAGGTAAGGCAACGCTTGCAGATTTGGCCCTTCTAGGAATCGACAGCGTGGAAGAATTGGCGCGTCAAAATGCTACGTGCCTATTCCACGAACTTGAAAGGCGAACGCAGCAGAGGCAAGATCCCTGCGTTTGGGATGTATTTGCAGCTATTATCCACGAAGCGGTCACAGGCGAAGCATCTAATTGCTGGAGGTGGACAGACAGGCGCAAGGTCCTGCAAAAAAGTGGTAGACTCGACCACATTATTTAAGAGTTCTAAAGCCATAAAAAAAATTCTAATATATTAAACTTAATTATTACTCATTTTTAATAAAAAACTATACTTATTTACCATTCTTGACAAATTAATTTGTTTGTGTGAATATTGTTAATAACAAATTTTAATCAAGGAACGTAATGAGTATAATTCCAAAAACATTAACAAAATCCTATTCAATAGACCAGCCTAGTTCTACGAGTTTTAATAGATCTAATGATTTGCCCACCTTAAGCGAACTTGTTGAAAATACAACAATTATGCATGAGGAAATCGAAGAAACCAACATTACGGGTATTTTTTCTTCTACCTTAGCTCCTGCTAGATTCGCGAGTGCAAGCCCCTCAAGTCTATTAGCTCCTGTCGTCAATTCTATGAAATTTGAACCAAATTATGATTCTTTACCGATAGATTGTTTAGCGACTTGCTTTGCATTCACTGGCAGTCCTGCATCCACAAGAACATGCAGCAAAAGAAGCCGTGAGGCAAGTATTTACGCCTATCAGGAAATCGTCGAGGGCTACAAAAAACACCCCTTATTGGCGCCCATTGTCGCTCGACATACTTCTTCCGGAGACCTTAATCAAGCGCAATACGCTCAGATAGCTGGACGCACTAGAAGAGAAGTAGTAAGCATGGCTCAAGCAATTGGTATCACTGTGCCAAACCCTGAAGATGTCCAGCTACAAGATTTAATTACTCGTGTAGAGACTGAGAATTTTATCACCTTTTTCCAAATAGTTCATTATGCAATTCCAGATGAAGATTTGCGTCCAGATTTAAATCAGCTAACAGGTGTGACACGTCAAGAAACTAGGCGGTTAATGCAGGAATGGATGCAGGACGAAGACAATCAAGAAGTTTTAGAAACTATTCGCATACTTAATTTATCTCATCTTGGTCTTTCGTACTTACCGCCTGAGATCGGTAAGCTTACCTATCTAGATGAACTCAATCTCGACCATAATCGATTGCGCTGTTTACCTGCAGAGATCGTTGGACTTGCCAACTTGTTGGAACTATCGTTGGACTATAACCAATTTCAAGATTTTCCTTTAGAAATCTGTCAACTTACCACCTTAAATAATCTAGACCTTAGTTATAATGAAATCCGATATCTTCCTCCAGAGATTGGCTCTCTCGTAAATCTACAGGGGCTAGCGATTGAACATAATAAACTTCGCACTCTTTGCACAGAAATTAATCGTCTGGGAGCCCTGGTGAATTTGTATTTAGGACATAATCTCTTACATTATTTTCCACTTGAACTCTATCAACTAATCCACTTGGTGGACCTAGACCTTAGTTATAATCGAATTAAATTCATCGCCCCAGGGATAAGTCAGCTTACCCATATACAGCATCTATTTCTTCAATATAATCATCGCTATTTGTACATCCCATATGAGCTTAGCCAAGTGCCGAGTCTACGCACGTTATATCTTGATCGAAATCAAGTGCTATTTTTAGACTTCCCGCAACTAATTCCGTTGGTACAGGTAAGTTAAAAGTCTTTATTTCCTGTTGCAATTATTTCCTTTTAGGACTTAGTGTTTTCCTCTCTTAAAATTTTGGAGGCCACTTTATGCGTTTTGCAACTTTATCGCGTCGTATTTTTCTACCGCTGGTATTTTTAACCGCCGTTTTGCACGCTGAGCAAGAGGTACTGCCATTGCCATTGACAAGCGAAGCTATAGAAAAGTATACCGAGGAGGCACAAGGCAATATTGTGCAATCCATCGGAAGCGTGATTAGCATTCCAGATGAAGAGAAGACGTCGCAAAACACAATGCGTCCCTTAAACCGCTTGTCTAACGAGATCGTGGAAAATTTCGCCGTGCTCGCCTTTGTCAAACAAGCGCATGCCCCATCCAAAAAAGATGCCGATCAGGCTATCGAGAGGCTCATGGGATTGCTTTTCAAAACAATCATCCACAACGGCGATCTCTACCGCACTATACTGGGATACGCCCAAAATTCTTTAGCCGAGGATAAGGACCTGTCTGCTTATGAGCATTATGAAATCCAATGTCTATTGGAAAATTGTGAAAGCCTAAAGGGGTCTCTAGCTAAAAATGATGTAGAAGAGATTAGCCGTTTAAAGAAGCTCAATTCCACCTATGAGCAGACTCCCTATATTTCCCTTGTCAGCAGCACGCCGACTAAAAGCTCCGTCCAAAAATATCCCGAAGAAGGAGTGTCGGTATTTTGCGTAAACACCTGTTTTGCTCCGCATCGTTTCCCCATTATCTTTGGGGGAGTCCCGATGGTATGGCAGCAACGCCTGCCGCTTCTGGCAGAGCAGATTCTGGCTGCGGATGCCGATATCGTGTGTCTGCAGGAGGTACATGCAGAAGCGGCAACTTACGCCTTGTATGATGCTCTTAAAGAGCATTATACCTACTTTTACGGCGCAATAGGCCCTAAGTTTATAGGATTTTCCCTAAACTCGCTGGGGATGCCTAGCGGACTCTTTGTCGCCAGCAAGTATCCTCTTGAAAAGCCTCAATATACGCTTTTTCCCATATCAGGCTTTGCAATGAATTACGGCTTTTTCGATTGCCTGGTGAAAAATGGACCAACTTGCATTGCACATATTTACACAACCCACATGCAATCGCTCGATATTGATGAGAAATTTGCTGAAATCCGAGCCTTGCAATTGAAGCAGATTCTCGACAAAATGCAATCCGATCGCGATGCGCAGCAAGAGCCCATTCCTTATTTTCTCTGCGGCGATTTAAACATCCCCTATGGAGGCGGCGAGATGGGCGAAGCCCTCATCCAGGCTTATTTCTTCGATGATTATAACCAAAATCAAGAAGCTGTCGGGGAAGAAAACAGCACGTCTACCGAATACTTTTCCAACTACTTCATTTCCTCCAGCAAAAACCCGGAAGAGATCGATCCTCATTTTCAAATTCTCGACTACGCTTTGCTGCTGCGCGAGGCTTACTCAGGTCAACAATACCGCTTGAACACCGTGCGGATTAAAATGAACGACTTGAAGAAAACTCAAGAGGCGATTAGCGACCATCATGCTTTGCTGACGAGAATAACGCATTAAATGGAGGGTTGGAGGCGATAAAAGCGCGCTTTGCTAATTTCCCAATCGCGCCAGCACTCTTTTAATTTTTGAAAGAAGATCTTGGGCTGTTCGGAAGAGGGGATCACTCTAACCCCGAAATTGGGATCGTAGAGGAAGCCAAGTCCTTGCTCGCGGATGTAAACCATGGTATGGCCGTACTCTTCGAGCTTTTCGTTTTCCAAGGGTTTTATAATGCGCAAGAGAAAGGCTCCGTCGGGCATGCTGTTAATTTCTTGCTCGATCTGCTTTTCGCTGCTTAATAAATAGGCATCGATCTCAGAAGAGGAGTAATCAATAGCAAATTTGTGGAAATTGGCCAGGGCTTGCACTTTGCTTTTGGTATAATCTGTATGCGATGCGCCTTTGATGACTTCAATAGCATTAAATGCTACCTGACGGTTTCTTAATTCTTTCGAGCAATCGGCAAATCGGTTTCCTAATTGCGCAATGCGATTAGCCAGCACGTGAGGTTGTGCCAGGCTCGCCTTCTTAATAGAGAAAAACGCATCGAGAAAGTCTAAACACATGGCCGAACAGGCGCCTCCACTGATGTTGCCTACTATTTTATCGCGATTAAAGCGTATCCCAGGAGGGCTTTGTCTATTTAATTTTTGTCGAATGGACTCTGTCTTGGCAATCTCTACCTTTCCGCCCTCCTTAGAACCGTTTTGGGTTCCCTTAAATAACCATTCCTGTCGCACAACCCACACTGGAGACTGATGAGGCAAAGAGACTAGGCTGACGGGGAAAAACCGTTTGGCTATAAAGCGTTCGATAAGGGCGGCAAGCCAATTGATCACGGGGCAAAAATGAATAGCCGCAATGAGACGATGCCCCCATTTGTGTTGTGGGCAGAATTGAGCTTGTTTTAAATGTCTCAGACCATATTCTGAAACGAATATGGATTGAATCATTTCTCTACAAGAAAGACTGTAGTTAGTTAATAAATAATCATCCATGAGACATGTAAAATGAGTTAATGCAGCAATTTTATTGCATTTTTATCATAAAAGCCAGGTGAAAGATCTCTTGAAAAAATGATTTAAATTTTGACAAATGACCCTATCCCAAAATTCTAAATATTTGCAGGACATACTTGCATAAAAGGCACGAAAAGCACATGTTTGGAATTTTAGGATAGGTTCAAATCTTTAAAAATACTATAATGCCGATAGACATCTAAAGGAGATGTGCTATGCGTAAAAAGCGATGTAGTAGTTTTTATGGTTCTTTATCCCTTCTAGCTCATTTCCATTCTCTTACCATTCCTCATCACGAGCATCTCGCTCGGTAATCTTTATTTTTATTTCACTTTTATAAACAGCAAATAGATTAGATTTTTTTAGGATGGTATTATGAATTTTATTGTTTTTATTTCTTTGCTCTTTGGGCTGCAAGGTTTTTATTGGATTTTAGCCAGGCGCGCTTCCAGGCAAATACAGGGAAAAGAGGATTATTTTTTAGCGGGAAAGAGCGTTCGGCTCTTTCCTTTGATGATGACTTTTTTCGCAACTCAAGTAGGCGGGGGAGTTGTCCTTGGAGCCGCTGAGGAGGCTTACAAATTTGGATGGCCTGTGCTTTTGTGTCCCTTGGGCACAGCCTTGGGACTCATCGTCCTTGGGACAGGGATAGGGCGCAAATTAGCAAAGTTTCCCGTATCTACTGTGGCGCAGATCTTTGAAGTGACCTATCGCTCGCCCCTTTTAAAAAAGGCGGCGTCGCTTTTGTCTGTGATTTCGCTATTTATGATTCTGGTCGCACAAATCATCGCCTCGAATAAGTTTTTGGTAAGCTTAGGGTTAAACCACACGACCTTATTCATTCTCTTTTGGGCCATTGTCATCATCTACACAGTGCAAGGAGGATTGAGAGCAGTTATCTCCACGGACATGGTGCAGGGAATTTTCTTCTCCTTGGTCTTTCTTTTGTGCTTTGGATTTGTCATATATTGCGAGCCTGCTGTCTCTTCCCTGCAAATGCCGCAAGTCGAGCATTTCGCACAAGTCTCCTCAAAGTTGTGCGGCTGGCTGCTCATGCCCTTGTTTTTTATGGTCATTGAACAGGACATGGCACAGCGCTGCTTTGCGGGCGCCACGCCAAAAGTGGTGGCGCGGGCTACTCTGCTGGCAGGGCTGAGCACAATGGCAGTGTGCATTGTGCCTGTCTTTTTCGGTTACTTGGCAAATGCGATCGGGTTGCAGGTTCCTGCAGGGGCAAGCGTTTTGATGGCAGTGGTAGAAAAAACCACCCACCCCTGGATCACGGCTGTAGTGGGATGCGCTGTCTTGGCGGCTATCATTTCGACAGCTACTTCGCTCATCAATGCCATTAGCTCCAATTTATCTAGCGACTTTGAATTGCCCTTTTTCAAAAAGGCGGACGCTGTGCGCACTATTCGGGGCATTACATGCATCATTTCTATTGCAGCCATATTCTTTGCTTTCCAGTTTAACAACATCGTCGATCTACTCATTCAAAGCTATGAGCTTTCGGTAAGCTGCTTATTTGTGCCCATTTTCATTGCGCTCTTTAAAAAGCAGGGGAATTTTCTCTCTGCGCTGCTCTCGCTGTGTCTAGGGGCTTTGGGCTTTTTCCTCTTTCGCATCTTCCCCATAGAATTTCCCAAGGAATTGGCGAGTATCGGCCTATCGCTCTCGGGATATGTGTGTGGAGAAGCTGTGAGCTACTTTCGAAACAGGAAATGGAAGGAAGAGGCTGGAATTTAAAAATCCAGCCCCTTATTTGCTTATCGCTGCAAATAGGTGTTGAAAGCGGGAAGAATTTTCCCAGAGGTTTCAAGGTTTGCGCGATCGGCCTCGTATTTATCTATAAACCGTTGCATTGCTTCGGCATCTAAGATTTCGAGTTTGCCGTTGCGCCAAATACCTGCGAGCCTTTCGGGGGCAAATAGACTATCGCTCCAGTAGAAATACATCAAATCAGCATAAGCGAAATAAGCTCCCATTCTTTGAGGAAAAAGGGTGCCTTTGGATAAGGCATCCTCAGGAGAGGATTGATAAAAGCGCACAACGCGATTGCGATAATCAACCGCTTGGTAGCGCAGATCGTCTGGGCAAGAGCAGAGGAGCAGTACGATTTGATAATCATTTTGTTTCAATCGCGCAAAAAAATCAGGGATGTGCCCACCCGTGGACGTGGTCCCATAAATGAAGCTGCGCCCCATGGAAAATGCCTCTTCGAAAAGAGACAAAGCGATGTAATTAGAACCACCTCTCCATTTTTCATATGCGCTTTTAATAACATCATCATAGTTTTGGGCAGAAGAAATCACAAGTGGACTTAAAGATTGAGCATAGTAAGTATGCACCATGAACTTAAGCGTCCGGGGATCGGGATCTAAATAGACGCCATCGCGGTATTCAGGATGAGAGGCTACAAATTTTTCGAGAATCGTCGTTTTGCGCGCCCCAGGAGCGCCAGCAGTTGCGAGGTAGAAGCGCGTTTTGCTATTGCGGGTTCCCTCGAGGCATATGCTGCGCACGACGTTTAGATCTTTTTTTAATAGCTGTACCTCCTCTTCGGAATAGCCTTTTATATGCGAAGCAAGCATATCGGGTGTGAAGAATAGCTCGGCATGAAGAGCTAGGGAAAAAAAACAGGTCAAAATCACTAGTATGCGTTTCATAGGCATCCTCTTTTTGTTAAGAAGCAAGATCTTATGTGAAGGATGCTTATTTTGTGAATTATTTTGATTTATAATTAAAAATATCATATTTAAATAATTAATTATATATTTTAAAGGGGGATGTCTATGTCTAACTACCGCAAGTTTTTGGAAGACGCCTTTTCCCATTATTCCAAAGGGGAAACGGAAAAGTTTTTTCACTGTTTGGACTCGAAAGTCAAATGGAGCATCCACGGGGAGCACGATCTGGCAGGGGAGTATAACAGCATCAACGAGGTAAAAAAGGCCTACCAGCGCTACACAGACCTCTTGCGGGATAAACCCAAACACAGACTGCGCTATCTCGTTATCGAAGGAAATAAGGCCATCGCCCTTCTCTTTGACGAGGTCGTGGGCAAGGACAACCGCAACTACGAGATCAACTACACGCTCTATTTAGATCTTAACAAAGCAGGGGATAGAATTCTCAAAGTGGATAACTTTTTGGATTCTCAGCCTATCGTCACCCTTGCTAAAGTCACATCTGGTAAAAAGCACGCAGCTTAGAGGCTTGTAAAAGTTATTCCGTATGTTCTGGAGCTGGAAACTCAGAGAGTTTTTCTTTTATCTTTTTTAAGTGATCATCCCACATGCGCAAGTGCGCTTTAGAAGGGTGATTGTCTCGGGTTAGGGGAATGTTAACAAATGTGTAATTAACGCGATGTGCGAGTTTTCCGAGGTGGAAAATCGCACATCGCGTTAATTAATTATCTTTTTTAAAGAGAAATGTCTCTTAATGTTTCGTGTGCTTCTCGAGGACTTTAAGATATTTATAATAAGTGGTATGTCCATTATAGGCGGAAATAATATACCCTTCTTTGCCGCCTAAAAACCCCCGTTTAAGTACATAGCTCTTAAAAAAGGCAAACCAGCCGTGCAAAATGGCTTTTCCCAGCGAGGCGCTTTTGCCTGGGTATTGATCGGCAAAAAGGGAGGTGTACATCTGCATTTTCTTTAAAAAGTCCTCCACCGAGCGGTAGGGGACGTGAGACAGGGGAGAAGAGAGCCTGACTTTCCTCAGCCCCTCAGAGAGGATTTTTTCATGGACGGCATCATCGGAAAAGCGCGTCACTTTTCGGTGATAGAGCCGAGCGACGCTATCTGGATACCATCCTCCGCACCACTTGATCCACTTCTCATTGTAAAAGTTATTTCGAGAAAGTTCATAGACGCAATTGGTATCTAAAGCAAGAGTTTGAATTTCCAAGGCAAGAGAAGGGGAGAGCACCTCATCGCTATCGAGGGAAAGGATCCAATCACGCGCCGCTAAAGAAGATGCGGTATTGTGCGTGCGGCCGAAGCCCTCGAAAGGGCCTTGAAAGATCACAACATTGGGGAAACTCTCTGCTATGAGCAAGGTATCATCGGTAGATCCCGTGTCGTACACGAGGACCTCGGAAAAAGACTTTACGGACTCCAGGGTGGCCTTTAACGTCTGTTGATTATTTTTTGTAAGAATGGTAACCGAGATCATAGCGAGTAAAGTAAACCATATGTTTTGATTTGTCAACTTTGGAACATCTGTTATAATCGCTTTTTTTACGATCAGTAAAGGCCTATCCATGACATTCAAAAAAGCTCTAACATTTGATGATGTAGCTCTTGTGCCGCAATTTAACAATGTGCCTTCTCGCACGGAACCGTCCCTTGAAACATGGTTGACGAAGAACCGCAAGATCCAGATTCCCATTTTGTGCGCCAACATGGATACTGCCATCAACGAAGAGCTCGCCGACATTTTACTTAGTGAGGGAACGCTGCCGATCTTCCATCGGTTTGCTCCGTTTGAAATGATCGAGAAGTGGGTGAAAAAATATGGGGAAAAGATCTTTATTTCTAGCGGCATTCAAAAGATAGAAGAGACGCGGCGCCTTTTGGATTTGGGGGCGGCAGGCGTGTGCATCGATGTCGCGCATGGACATTCCGACCGCATGTTCCAATTTATTCACGAATTAAAGCGCACACACCCCGATAAAGAGGTCATTGCGGGCAATGTGTGTACAGCGATGGCGTATCACGATCTGGTTAACGCCGGGGCAGATGCCGTCAAAGTAGGAGTGGGGCCCGGAGCGGCATGCTCCACGCGCATTGTGACAGGTTTTGGCGTTCCTCAATTTACCGCAATTTACGAATGCGCTAAAACAGCGGAGAAGCTGCGCGTGCCTTTAATAGCCGATGGCGGCATTCGCAATAGCCGCGACGTCGTACTAGCGCTTGCCGCAGGTGCGAGCACGGTGATGATCGGCAAGCTCTTTGCCATGACGACGGAAAGCGCGGCGCCTAAAAGAAAATCTGCGCATTCGCCTTCGGGATGGGAGGCTAAATTCAGAGGGCAGGCCAGCGAAGATTTTCAAAACGACTTCTACGGCGGCCTAAAGAGTAAAACGGTGGCGGAAGGAATCGATTTCTGGGGTCCGGTGTCGGGAAGCGCAGGCGAATTACTCGCGCTGCTTTTGGGAGGGTTGCGCAGCGGACTTACTTATGGCGGCGCGCGGAGCATTAAAGAGCTGCAGCGCAAAGCGGAATTTGTCGAGGTGACGTCCAATTACATGCACGAGAGCAAGCCGAGGCCTGAACGCGCCGTCGAGAGCGCAAAATGAAACAACCCTTTGCCCTAAGTAGAAAGATCTACGATGCCGTGCATGGCTTTATCCGCTTTAACGACATCGAGCGCGAACTCATCGATTCTTCGGCTTTCCAAAGACTGCATCACATCCATCAGCTGGGAATCTCCTTTCTCGTTTACCCTGGTGCCACACATACGCGTTTTGAACACTCGCTGGGAACCATGGAGGTTGCAACGCGCATCTTTGACCATCTAATGATTAGGCAAATGGATCTGGAAGATGCGGCGTACTGGAGGCAGATCGTGCGTCTTTCGGCCCTTTGCCACGACTTGGGGCATCTGCCCTTTTCGCACGATGCAGAATCGGCCATCCTGGGCAAAGGCGGGCACGAGCAGTGGACGCTGCGCGTCATTGAAAGCGAGATGCTGGTGCCGATAGAGAAAGCGCTTTTAAGTTATTTTCCTGCTCGCCCATTTCGAGCTGATTTGATGCATACGGCGATAGGAGAGGAGAAACTGCGTGAAATGGGCAGAGATGTCCGCCTTTCTCCTTGGGAGAAGATTTTAAGCGAGATAATCACAGCAGATTTTTTTGGAGCAGACCGGATCGACTACCTCTTGCGCGATGCCAAGTGCACGGGGGTCTCTTACGGAATTTTCGATTACCATCAACTCATCGAAATGCTCTGCGTCATCCCTGTGGGGGAAAAACTCTTCTTAGGCATGCAAGGCAACGGCATCGAATCGTGCGAAGCGCTGTTGCTCTCGAGACACTTTATGCACCAAAGGGTCTATCAATACTCTTCCGTGCAAGCCTATAAATTCCATCTCAAACGTTTTATGAAGGGCTACTACGCCACCGGAAATTATTTAGACTCTCTAGAAAAGTACCTTTCGGTTTCCGATAATGAGATTTTGAGCGCCTTGAGACAAGCTGCGCACGATAGTGCTGCCGAGGGACATGCCGATGCCGACGCCATTATGCGCCGAGAAAAGCGCTTTGTTCCACGGGAGCTCGATCCTAGCATCGACGAGCTTAAGATAAAAGAGATGATGCTCGCACTCGCCATTCCTTCAGATGCGGTCTTTTGGACTTTATTTAAGCGCGCAGAAAATAAAGAGCTCGCCTTTCCCGTCTTATTGCCCTCGGGGAGTATTTCTGATGCGGCGCAGCTCTCGCAGATCAGTATACCCAGCGGGAAAAAAAACTGGATTTTTCTTTCCCCGGAATGGGAAAAACCCGTAGCCGCTTATCTGCAAAAAGGGCTCTATGTTTGAAAAGATCGCTATTGAATTCAGGGGGCTTGCGCGCTCTGAGCGGCTATTTATTCTCTTTGCCCTGCTATGCAGCTTTTTGATTCAGGCGGATTACGCGACAATTCGCCCAGTGAGCAATGCGCTCTTCATCACTCATTATGGGGCTCAGATTCTCCCTTATGCCTGGTTTGCGGCCATCCCTCTGAACATGCTGCTCGTCAGCTGGTATAACAAGTATCTTCCCCTCTGGGGATGTTTTAAGACGTTTCTCTGCTTGTCTTCCGCTATTGTGGGGTTCAATCTCTTCTGCACGCTTTTCATCGATCAGATCGCCTGGCTGCCCTTTGCCTTCTACGTGTGGAAGGAGGTGTATATCATGCTGATGTTCCAGCAGCTGTGGTCTGTCATCCACTCCACCATTCCCTACGCGCGCGCCAAGTACCTCTATGGAATTGTGTTTGGAATAGGCGCCTGCGGGGCCTTGGTGGGCAGTTATTTGCCCGGATTTTGTGCTGTGAAATATGGCTCTTCGCATCTCTTGCTGGCCACACTGCCCATCTATCTACTGCTAGGAATATGCTATTCCAGAATTTTGCGCTATACCCACAAAGACGTAGGAAAGATCGAAGATGAGCCCAAGAGAAACACTACAAACGCCTTTTTTCACGGCATCGCGCTGGTGCGCTCTTCTCCCGTGCTGCTTTTTATACTCCTTATCGTCATCTTGATGCAGATCTCTTCTTCTTTAATCGACTATCAATTTAACTTTTTTCTGGAAAAACATGTCCTTGGCCAAGACCTGCGCACGCAATATACCGCGCGCACTTTGGCCTATGTGCATGGTGCAACGCTGATTTTGCAGTTCCTCGGCTCCTTTTTCTTCATCCACTTTTTAGGGCTCAGACGCTCGCACTTTTTCATCCCTTGCATTCTGGGGCTCAACAACCTGGCCTTTCTCATTTTACCTTCCTTTGGCCTCATCACTTTTTCTTACATTACGGTAAAAAGCTTTGACTTTTCTCTTTTTGGGGTTATTAAAGAAATCATGTACATCCCGCTTAAAAAAGACGAAAAATTCCGCGCCAAGGCATTCATCGATGTATTTACTTACCGCACATCCAAAGCCCTCGCCTCGCTTCTCATCTTTGCCTTGCAGTGGCTGATCACATCCGCCCATCTGGGGCTGACCCTAACACTTCTGGGCTTCTCCCTTTTTTGCCTTTGGTGCTTTCTTGTGATCAAAATGCTTAAAAGCGAACCTGCCGCGCAAGGAGTCTAGATGGAGAAAATTAAAATCGGCTCCTTGACACCTGAGCAAATCCTCAACGATCCTCTTCTCAACAAAGGGACCGCCTTTACCCTGGAAGAGCGCGATGCACTCGGGCTTCACGGCCTTTTGCCCTGTCACGTCTCCACCATGCAAGAGCAGCTTACGCGGCGCTATCAGAATTTTCAAGAAAGGACCTCACCCCTGGCAAAGTACGCCTACCTTTCCAGCTTGCAAAATCGCAATGAGATCCTCTTTTATCGACTCATCTACGAACATGTCTCAGAAATGCTTCCGCTGATTTACACGCCAACAGTGGGCGATGTGTCTTTATTCTTCAGCCTGCTCTACAGGAAAAATCGCGGCGCTTATATTAGCTATCCCTTAAAAGACAAGATGGAAAGCCTCGTCGATGCGCTTTCCAAAGACGTCGATGTGATCGTCGTCACGGACGGGGAGAGGGTATTGGGTCTGGGGGATGTGGGCATTGGCGGGATGGCCATTTCCCAAGGAAAGCTGATTTTGTATACGCTTTTTGGCGGCATCCATCCTTCGCGCTCGCTTCCCATTGTTCTGGATGTAGGAACCAATAACCCTAGCCTTTTGAAAGATCCGCTCTACCTAGGGTGGCGCCACCCGCGCATTACCGGAAAAGAGTACGATGATTTCCTTGAGTCTTTTATCCAGGCAATACAGAAGCGCTTTCCCAAAGCGCTCTTGCAATGGGAAGATTTTGCCAAACCGCGCGCGCGGCCTCTTTTAGAAAGATATCGCAACCGCATCTGCTCCTTTAATGACGACATTCAAGGCACTGCAGCCGTAGTCTTAGCCGCCATTTTAAGCGCTTTAAAAGCATCCGGACAAAAACTTACAGAGCAGAAATTCGCAATTTTAGGTGCTGGCTCTGCAGGCCTCGGCATCGCCGAACTCATCTTCCAAGCGCTATGCTTGGAAGGATGCGCGCCTCAAGAGGCGTATCGCAAATTTTACATCATCGATATTGATGGACTCGTAACCACACAAATGTATCCTATCGATCCCGACTTAAAGCCTTTTGCACACTCTCGAGAAGAACTCGCTTCCTGGAACCTCTCTCCAAACACAGACAAGATCGCGCTTATTGATGTCGTAAATAATGCTCAACCGACAGTCCTCATCGGAGTTTGCGCGCAGGCCAAAATGTTCACGGAAAGTGTTATCAAGACAATGGCGTCATATTGCCAGCGCCCCATCATTTTGCCCCTATCCAACCCCACATCCCATAGCGAAGCCGATCCTCAAAGTGTAATGCAGTGGACGCAGGGCAAAGCTTTCATCGCTACGGGGAGCCCCTTCGAGCCTGTCTCCTACGAAGGAAAAAGCTATTCGATCGCGCAATGCAACAACGTCTACATCTTTCCAGGAGTCGGCCTGGGAGCCATCGTCTCTCAAACTCCCAAAATCATTGATGAGATGTTTATAGCCGCAGCCCAAGTTCTCAGCGATCATTCACCCATGCTTTCCGACCCTGCCGCACCACTTTTTCCCGATCTGCACCTTTTGCCTGGCATCTCGCGTGAAATCGCCAAGGCCCTTTTCCACGTCGCGCAAGAAAAGGGCCTCATCTCCAAGCTATCTTCTTCCGAGATAGACAAGCGTCTGGACCACCAGATCTGGTTCCCAGAGTATCCGACCCTATTCCGATAAGGCTTCTATTGCTTTGTCGTAGTTGGGTTCTTGAGTAATTTCCGGCACCAGCTCCGTATAGAGCACGTTGTCGTTCTCGTCAAGGACGACGACAGCGCGGGCGCATAGTCCCGCTAGCGGCCCGTCTTGAATCAACACCCCGTAGATCTTGGCAAAATCTTTCGAGCGCATCAGCGATAGGGTCAGGATATTCTTGAGGTGTTCTTGCATGCAAAACCTATTTTGCGCAAAAGGCAAATCTGCTGAAATGACTAGCACGTGCACATCGGGATGCGCCTTGATCTGCTCGTTAAATTTTTTTGCGCTTGTCGAACACACAGACGTGTCTAAACTCGGCACTATGGAGAGAATCTTCTTCTTTCCTTTAAATTTATCGAGGGAAACCTCGTTTAAATCCTTATCGACGAGATGGGCGAAATGAGGGGCTTTTGTTCCGACTTTCGGCAGTTCTCCTGAAGTATGAATAGGCGTTGATTTGAATGTCACTTTTGCCATTGGCGTATCCTCCCTGGGAATAGTAAAAAAAAAATCGATTGAGAAAAATTTTATTGATCGAAATTTAAATGGATCGTTAATATTTTGCAAAAAATTTCTTTGATCGGTTTTAAATGGTATTGCATGGCTAAGGGAAAATATGAAACAGAGTTCTAACATCTGCCGTCATTCTGCTAAGAGAATCAAGACGTTCTTCAATCAAGAAAAAGATCAGCTTCTCTCACCCACACAAGCCAGACCCCATCCTTTTCCTCAAGAGCACAAATGCGATTACATCAAGCTGCCGCAGTTCATTTCCCATATGGATAGAGCGAATATCCAGGAACATGGGACAGCAAAGCTCAAATGCAAGGAGTTCCATGAAAAGCAGCGTCTGATCAATCTCTCTCGTTGCGGGGGCTTCCCTTTAAATCCCCAGGACCAAGAAGCAGTCAGCACGCAGTGCTGCGTCAATCAAAAACACGTGAATCATTTTTTTTTGATGGAGGGGAAAAACGCGCACGACACCTTCTCTCGGCGTAGCATCCGACGCGGATTTCGCGAGTATCTGCTTGCCTCCAAACAATTCAAAAGCATGGCCAGCCATGTGTATTTCAACGTCAAAAAGTATCAGATCGCCGTCCTAAAGGACGAAAATAGCGAAGACAAGTCCAAAGAGATCAAGCCCATCGACTGGATGCCCGTCAAAACGGAAGAGCGGCATTTCCTCATGGGCCACACCATCAAACATCCTTGATGCCGTAGCCGACGTATCCCATTTTGAGAGAGGGAGAAAAGCGAAACTGCATTTTTTCGTGGACTTTGCGCTGTAAAAAGCCTTTCCAAAAGGCAAGGGAGGCGATTTTGGGCATTAATCCTTTGAGCTCTTGGATTGCGATCTGGTTCTGCGAGCACCAATGTGAAAGCTCTTTTGGTTTGATGAAGAGGGGATAGACGTGCAGACGTGGAGGAGTATTGGGCACCGACCACTCCACGCCTTTGATGACGATCAGCCAGCTGAGGAAGTTGCGATTAAAGGTATGGAAGAAAAAAAGGCCGCCTACTTTTAAAACGCGCGAGGCTTCCGCGATCACGCGCGCGGGCTCTTCTACGTGTTCGAGCAAGTCCATAGCACAGACGACGTCAAAACTGTCTCGATCAAAAGGCAAGTCCAGGGCGTTTGCCTGCAAAAAACGCACTTTTCCAGTTGTGTCTTGCATGGAGGCGATTTTTAAGCTGTTGGGGGAAAGGTCTATTCCTGTGGCGCTATGGCCTGCAAGAGAGAGGGCATTGGTCAAGAATCCGCCTCCGCATCCGATATCCAAGATGTGTTTACCAGGGCCTAGGAGCTTTTCAATGGTAGAGAGAATCCAGGGATTGCGCGCTTCGTTTTCTTTTCGCAAAAGCGCTATGGGATGGGCGGAATCGGTATACCACCCATCGCCCAGTTGCTCATAAAAGGCATTATTGATGCGCTTCATTTTCTTTCCTGAGGAAATTCCAATAGAGGATTTGATAGAGAGCGAAAAGGCCGATGAGAAGGCTTTGCATTAAGAGGAATGCGCCCAAGAAGCCGCGCTGCTCTGCTAGCGAAGCTAAAAAAGGGGGAGGGGAGGGGGATTTGTATACGGGCCATAAAAAGCCTAGCAGGGAGAGCATAATCGGATGGTTCAAAAAGAGGCAGGCATGAAGCCACTGCTCGGACGCGGGGCAGCAATCTTTATGGACAAATTCGTCCTTGGTCACAAGGACACAGGAAAAGAGGGCCAGGCCAATGTAGATCTTGAGATGCAAGGCAGTGCAGGGAAACAAAAGGACATAGAGAAAGCAGAGCAGCACGCTCAATGTGTCGAGGGGATGCCCAATTCTCTCCCAACGAGGCAGGCCGCGTCTGCAATGAAAATAAAACTCATCAAATAAAATGATCAGTGTTTGCAGCAAAAAGGGGAGAAGGATGAGAAAATGCATTAGCTGTCTCCTATTTTTTCAAATATGCCACCGGTGATGCTAAGTCCCGGCCCAAACGCCAGACTCACGATAAAAGCGCCGTCGGGAACGCTCTCATCCTCCAGCATGCTCTGCCAAATGTGGGGCAGCGTTGCGGAAGACATATTTCCAAACTTGCGCAAGATATCCAGGGTGTGCGCCATTTGCTCATCGCTTAAAGAAAAGAGCTGTTTTACGTGCTCTAAAATCTTAGATCCTCCAGGGTGGATGGCAAAGAAAGCTCGCCTTTGGATTTGCTCCTTATCTCCCTGCATTTTTTGCACTAATCGCAAAAAGTAGTCCTTTAGCGCTCGCGCGATCAAGACGGGGACTTTTTTGCTCAGCGTCATCGCATGGCAGATGTCCTCACAGCGCCACGACATCATTTCAACAGAGTCCGGGATGATCTCTTGCAAAAGAGAGCACACGCGCAGGCTTGAGGATTGAAGATCTTTATGCACGGAATACTTGATAAAGCCATCGGCAAACAGACTTTGCACAACCAACTGCTCTGTTGAATTGCGCAAAGGATGCATGTGCAAGCTGCACACTTCGGTGTGTACGATGTCGACCGAGGAGTCGGGAGAAGGCATGGCCAAGGATCCTACAGCCATGCGAATGGCGGGGATGGAGGCATAGCATCCCATGTGGTAGGCATGCGTCACGAAGCTGTTTTGCGCATTGCGCTTGGAGACGATTTTTTGAGCAGGGCTGGGAGCTACGTATCCCGTGCAGGTAACGTGGATAAGATGTTGAGGCAGCGTGGCCTCTAGAGGATAAAACTCTTCGAAGATTGCAGAAACCTCGCGGTCGAAAAAGTGCATTCTTTCCGTGAATCCTACTCCTTCGGATTGGCGAGCCACCGGGTAGATTTGCATCTTTTCAAAGTCGGGTTCGTAAGGATCGCTGATCTGCACACCGCGTGAGAGAATTTTATCGCTGCCATAGCCCACCTGCAGCAATTTTTCCTCAACACAAGCATACTGCTGAAGCTGCGCTGTTTGCGCTGCGACAGCATGCAGCTTAGCAATCCACTCTAGAAGCTGTTTTTGATCGATCTCGTGACGCGGACGTATACGAACAAATTCATTGATGCAATAGCCCATTCAGATCTCTTGGAAGAGGATAAAGAGTTTATTAGTAACACAGTAGAGGATTATCCTACAATCATTGTTACGCCTGTGAAAAAGAGCACAAAGGCAAATATTTTGCGCAGACGCTCAACAGAAAACTCGCGCGTCCACCTAGCACCCAGGGGAGCCGTTAGAAAAGAGATGATGCCAATGACGAGAAACGCAGGGATATCGACGTAACCAATATCTCCTTCAGGGATGGATACCTTTCCCCAACCTAAGATGAGATAAGAAACTGCTCCAATAGTAGTGATGAGAAACGAGCAGGCCGCAGACGTGCCAATGGCCTTTTTAGCAGCCACTTTAAAAGCGGTTAAAAAAGGGACAATTAGCGTTCCTCCACCAATGCCCAAAATGTTAGAGATGGCGCCGATAGATCCACTCCATAAAAAAAGAAAGGAAGTCCGAGGCAGGCGATGGGATGCCTCTTGCTCAGGGTGATTTTTCCAAAAATAGAATGCCAAAAGGCACAAGAAGCATCCAAAAAATATCTCCAGGATGATCCCTGAGAGCCACTTAGCAATAAACGCTCCACCAATAGAGCCCAAAAAAAGGCCCGGTGCGAGTTTTTTAAACACATCCCAAAGCACATTTTTGTGCTTATTATGCGCCCAGGTCGACGCAAATGTATTGAATATCATCGCAGCAAGAGATGTACCAATGGCAAGATGCATAAGATAAGTCTGAGGGTAGCCTAAAAAGCGAAAAATAAAGTAAAGCATGGGGACGGATACAACGCCGCCTCCAATGCCCAAAAGCCCACCCAAAATTCCCGCAAGAATACCAACACAGGCATAGGCAATTAGCACCGCAGCCATAAATTTTCCTTGTACTTATTTACAAGCAATTTCATAGCAAGCTCTCTTTCTTGAGGTAGATGAGAAAAGCTTGCGCTATAGTATTCCAAGGCCTGTGCAAAATTCTTATCTTTAGTGCCCATAGTAGAAGGGTCTAGTTCACCAATAGTAGAAGGGTCTAGTTCACCAATAGTAAAAGGGTCTAGTTCACCAATAGTAGAAGGGTCTAGTTTATCCATTTCCATAAGGGTATTTCCAGCTTTTAGATTCAATATCTGAAAATTTCTATCTGAAAAAGCATGAATTCCCAATTCGGTTGTGAGTATCCCTATTCCCAATTGATAGGCTTTCAGCGCTTCTTGCAAATTTCCAATCCCTTCGTAGGTTCTAAGCAAATTCCCTTTTAACATATAGGCTCTTAATCGAAGGGAAGAATCGGTTTTTACATTCACACCAATATAAGAAAAAAGGGAAAGCGCTTCTTTTTCCGTATCTGGTCTTAAAGATAGAAGCTCGGCCAACCTCAGATTTAATGGAATGTTTAAAGTGTTTTTTGCAACGATCTCTCGATACCGCTCTATTGCCTTTTCAATATCTCCCTGAAGCGCATAGCTTTCTGCCTCTTTCTTCATTAAATCTATTTTGCGCCCTTCAGAAAGTTCTTGGGCAGTCCTCAGTAAAACAGGAGCGAAGGGATTAGAGGACGCTATCTGCTGCCCAAGATGCAGCGTTTGTCGTATCCAATCTTTTTGTTGTTGCTTAGTAATGTCTCTCGAGCTGCTATTTTGAATGGAAGGGGGACTCGGAGGTGGAGGACTTGATGAGCTAGAAGGCAAAAAGCTGCTACTCGATGAACTAGCGCTATCGCATGTGTCGAATTTTCTTTTTTTTGGGTTTGATTTCTGTGAAATGTCACCTAGGTCCGAAGTCGGACTGGCAGGAACACCCTTCCCTACAGGACTTGTCATATTTCCTCCTCTCTTTAAATTAGAGAAGAAATCGTAAAGCAACACTGCATTTAAGTCGATAGGGCATGAGAGACGTTGATTGCTAGAAACTTCGGCCCAAGTAGGGCCAAGGGCCGAAGAAGGAAGATTTAAGCAAAAGAGCTTTCTACCATAGACTGCGTTTCTTTGGACATATAGACCGAAACTTTGCGTTGAGGGAGAGTGCGCACCTCTGCAAGCTCTTGTTTTTTTGCTTTTGCAGCTTTAATTTTCTCGCGGAGGAAGTCTTGCTTATCTTTAGGAGAAGATAAGCGATCCCATTCCTTGTAGGAAATATGAACGACTATCCTACCGCTAAAAGCTAAAATCTTATCTCTTAGGATGCCGGCTCCATTACATGCTCCAGATAGCAAAAAATGCGTACGACCGTCTACTTCGACGATCGTGCTATCTTTATCTTTTAAAACAGTATCTAAGAAATACCCAGTTTCAAATACCTCCGAGTTGTATTCAATTCTCATTTCATCTAGAGTCTTCATCACACCTTGATGAAACAAGGAGGATTTACGTGTTTCCTTGCTTGTCGCTTGAAGATGGGTAACGATTCTTTCTCGCAAAGTAGGATAAGAACCCAGATCGACCTGCTCCAGCCTCAAAGAAGCATGAAAAATCTGCAATAAGTGGCGGCGCTCGAAATGGGAGGCTTGCTTTTCTGCTTTTTTAAATAAGTTATTTCCGTCGAGATAATCAGGGTTGACAATAGCAAAAGCCCACAAAGTGTTGGCCATGTCCTGCTCGTTAAATTGATCCCCTTTTTTCTCTACTTGATAGGCCAGGGATTCGAATAAATCGCTGTCGAAAAAGCCTAGAGTGGCATACGACCAGGCAATGTTGGCGATCTGTTTAGGGGAAAGATTCGCAACATCGTCCACCACTTGCGCGGCAATAGCTGAAAAAAGCTCCTTGTCATCGTGGCCAACTTTGGCATAGCTCCAAGCAATAGTAGAAAGTTGGACAGAGTCAAAAGAATTGATATTTTTTTGAATTTCTTTACTCAAAGTCCTGAAAAGCAGTGGATTATCAATACCTAATCTAGCAAATACTCGAACCAACTGCATCAGTTGCTTGGGATCAAGTGTTTCCGCTCTCTTGATGCAGCACTGAATGAGCTTATTAAGAGTTCCTTGATGCTCTTCTAACAATTTCTTTCGCTGTTTAGGCCTTTGGTTCATCCAATGGTGGAAAAGGGTGTCCACCGCCTGGCAGAGATTTTCTTCGTCAAAATCAACAACATAGGTATTGCACAAGAATTCCCAACTCGATTGATTATCCCTTGCGTAGAGTTTAGCGCTCCAAAGATAGCCCTGCATTAGCTTGTTATCAAATCCTCCGGAAGGGGAATACAATGCGGTCTCCCACCTAGGAGCTCTGGGCGCATCGTGCTCTTGGGCTTTTTTAAAAACCTTAGCGAAGCGATCTGGACGCCCAGAGTATGGAGATGATACCTTTTTGTATGATTTGGAAATAGAGTGCTTCGGAGAGCGCTTTTCGGGCTTGCTCGTGGATTCTTGCGGCGAAAAGTCAGGCCGTTTTGCTTGATAAACAAATCCTTGAGTAGGAGATTTTATATATTTACTATAAGAATATACAGACATAATAACCTTTTTTTGTTTTAAATAAGAATAATTATATTAATAATAACAATTATAATCAAATATAAATTATTAATCAACTTAAACGTCTGATAATTAATCTTATGTTGCTTTTCAGGAGAGCTCTTGATTCTCTTGGGGTTGTACTTTTTGCTGCCCCGTAGAGAGAGAAAAAACATAGGGGCGGGATTTTTGGGTGTCGTGGAGGGTTACAGTAAACTCCTCTTTTACATCTGCAAGCGGAACAAATACAATGCGATGCAGCATAGAATAGACCGGGATGGTCTCCTCTTTAATGGCTTTGGCCGCATAATCTTTCTTTAAATTCTTATAAGAACGAAAGGTATGAATAGAGTCAATGCTCCCCGGGAGCATAAAGGGCCAAAAAAAATATCCCAATACTTTAAAGCCAATCGATCTGGGAAAAGCCGATCGCTTGAGTTTCTTGGCCACGGTTTTGGAGTCGATTTGATTAAGATCGATAGCCTCTGGATCCAAGGTATAAGTATGAGGGGTATTATTATGAATAGTGAGGTACAGGGGTTGGATTTCCTTGCCTGGCAAATTGTGCCCAAGCAGCGTTTTGCTCTCTTCAGGGCTTAGGACCTTAACCTGAATATCGAGAATCTTCTCCTTAGGGTCAAACACGGCAAGCAAAGAAGAAGACAGCAAAGGCATAGGCTGGTAGTGCGTCCATCCCATACACAAGCAAACCACTGCAAGGGCTGGAATCAAGGAAAAAGTTCCTGAGAGATTTTTTTTCTTTCTTTTGGGGAAAAGTTTTTTTAACACAAGACACCTAAAATAGTTTAAAACATGTTAAATTAAATGCCTTTTAATTTCAAATGTTAAACTAATTGATATTAACTAGAAACATTTCTGTTTTTAAGAGAAACTTGGACTAGGCTTTCCAGGCACTCTTGAGCTTCGCGCAAGGTCGTAAATTCCTGGCGTCCTACCACTTTTTGACAGCTCTCGTCTTCAAAAACAACCGCTTCCCAATGCTCCTGAGGAAGAGTTTCGGAAAAATTGGCCACTTTCATTGCGACGAGATGTTCAAAATTCTTTAAATAGTAATATTCCTCATTGCGCGGGTCTGGAACCCAAACAAAATCATTCATATTCTTAATATCCTGAAAACCTTATAGTGTTAGCCGAATAATTTATGTCGACAGCAGCAAGTACACATCATTACGATATACAACTCTCCCCTTCTTTTTTACAGAATTTCTTTAATTCCCAAAGCGCGATAAAGAAAATAGAGGAAGACGCAAGGACTTTAAACCCGCAGCCCTTCCAGAAAAGATGCGGTTTTTTGCCCTTCGAGCTGCGCGCATTTGCCCTCGAGTGCGCCTCTTGCGCTTGGAGGATTTTAAGCCTGATTCTAACCTGCGTATGCGCAGAGGGCCTTTCAAGACGTTGCGTGGTGCAGGCCCTACACGCCCAAGCCGGGGCAGCAAGCCTGCGTATGGAAAAACTGTTTGATTCTCGGTATTTGTGCCCCTCTGTCAACACCTATCGCAAGCAGGACTCAGGAATCTATACGCGCCCCTCTATCTCCTCTCCCCTTCTCGGCGCTCATGGATTCTTCAACGATAAAGGCCTGTGCAGAGGCATGTGCGATTGGTTTTATTCTCTTTATTTTCTCACTAAAGACAGCTTTGGCGATCCCGCGCTGCATATGAGAACGCTTGCTCAGCAATTTGCCCAAGGAGCTCCTCCTCAGGCAGCTCTTTTGCATCTGCTAAATCCCGACTTCCAACCCGCCAAGCGCTACCTTTCCATAAAAGCAGAAGACTTTAAGCAACTTTCCACACGAGGGGTTACATTAAGGCATATTGCCGAACAGATTTTTACCCTTCCCACCGGCGCATTTACTCTCTTTTCTTCCAACCATCAGTTCAATTTCATCAAAGCCAGTGACAACCTCTGCTTTCTGTTCGATCCCAATTATGGCTGTTTTCGCGTAGAGGAGTGCGGCACACTTGAAACACTTCTCGCTTTTGTTTTATCTTCTCATGATAAAAACAGCCAATTGCTAATTGAGAAAGTCCTGCCTGTAATTTAAAAGCCCGACTGAGCTACAATGCGAATTTTTTTCGAAAAGGATATTTTGGTGTAATATGAAAAAGAAACAGAGACCCTGGAAAGTCTTTATTGCCATTATCTTGGGCATAATCATTGGATGTGCGACCCAAAAAGGAAAACTGTTATTCGGCATAGAATTTTTCAAGATATATGACTTTTTCGGATCCATATTTCTCAATGCGCTCACAATGGTCACAGTTCCCCTCGTTGCAGCGTCCATCATTACCGGGATAGCGCGCATCGGCGGCGAGACGCAGTTTGGACGTCTGGGAATAAAGACCTTTTCTTTTTATCTCGGCACGAGCCTGCTCGCCATATTGATAGGGCTGCTCTTCGTCAACCTGTTCAACCCGGGCGCTCATATCCACGTCGAACAAATAACCTCTGCCAATGCTGCCGATCTGCAAAAATATATCACGATACAAGAGTCCCATCGCTTTACCAATGCCTTTCAGCAGATCGTCCCCGCCAACATCTTTAACACCTTTGCAAAAGGAGAGATGCTTGGGGTGATATTTTTCAGCCTCGTCTTCGGCTATTGTATTTCTAAAATTGAGCAGCACTCCTCCGCCACTTTGCACCAGTTTTTCCAAGGCATTTTTCATGTGATGATCCGTCTGATTCATCTCGTCATGAAGTTTTTACCCATCGGTGTCTTCTTTTTAGTCGCAAAGGCCTTTTCCGAAACGGGCGTGCGCTCGTTAGCCTCCTTGGGGATGTTTACCCTCTCTGCGCTTTCTGGGTTGGCTATGTTTACCTTTGTCGCCCTTCCTCTGTTGCTCAAATACATTGCCAAGGTTAAGCCCGCCCGCCATTTCAAAGCGATGGGGCCGGCATTGATCACCGCTTTTTCCACCAGCTCCTCATCAGCTACCCTTCCCATCACCATTGATTGCGTAGAAAAAAGGGCAGGGGTTTCCAATCGCATCTGCAGCCTCGTTATCCCCCTCGGTACTTCTATCAACATGTCGGGATCGGCGCTCTACGAGTGCGTCGCGGCGATGTTTATTGCGCAGGCGTACGGCATACATCTTTCGTTTGGCAGCCAATTTCTCATCATCTTTCTTTCTCTGATCACCTCGATCGGAGTTGCGGGGGTGCCTTCGGCAAGCCTTGTCGCCATTATCGCCATTTTAAAAGCGATGGGCCTACCCATTGAAGGCATTGGCTTATTTATCGCTGTCGATAGAATATTAGATATGTGCCGCACCACGGTGAATGTCTTTAGCGATAGCTGTTGCGCTATCCTCGTCGCAAAAACCGAGGGAGAAGACAACGTCTTGTCCAAGGATACATTCGATCCCCTCTGAGAGACGTTCTCGGAAAATGAAAATAATACCATTTGTCAAAAATAACGTTTAGTTCTGCAGCGAGTGATTATTGCTGAATAGCAACGTGCGAATGAAGATGAAACATTGCTGTAACTATTCAGGTCGCGCCACAGGCGGGACCTGAGTATAAAATGAGTTCCTATGAATTTGGCACTGATAGGAGTCGAGGACTCCCTCTTAACGCATCGGTTAGCGCATCCCACACGCTCCAGCCATGCTTCTCCCTGAGATGATGTGTATTGCAGAGACCATGTTTTATTTGGGCAAAAGAGAAATACGGAGCCCAATGGTCATGAATGGCTATCCCTCGAAATCGGGCAAGGATATCGAACTCTTTCATTGCTTCCTGACCACGTCTTTCATGGATCCCATAGAATGTGGCTGTATCTGACGAGGCTACATGTATCCAATGCAGTTTTTTATTACACCGCATTCCTGTCTCATCGAGATGTAATATTTTGCCAGCAATCAGATGGGCCTTAAGGTTTGATTCGAAGGTCGCAAGCTGCCAGAACAGTTTTTTGTCGATGTTAGCGCAAGTCCCAGGAGAAATGGGTACCCCAAAGACATCTTCA
>DASXPV010000027.1:0-1505 GCA_036493355.1 Rhabdochlamydiaceae bacterium | reverse complement strand
GATCTGCGCCCTCTCAAATCTACTTGATAAGCGCGACGCCCCCATCCGGTTGATCGCTGCGCAAGATGCCGCGTCAAAAGGGGTCAAGGCGACCCTTTTTGTCGAAAATAAAATGAATCGACTCAATTACGAAAAATGGCTCAACACCGTCGATATCGTCCTCCTTCCCTACGACAGCGCCGTCTATCATTCAGGCACTTCGGGAATCTTCATCGAAGCCATCCTCGCCGGCGCCATTCCCGTCGTGCGGGAAGGAACCTGGATGGCCTACGAACTGAAGCGATACGATCTTCGCGAATTCATCCTCGACTGGGAGGATCCCGCGCTCATCCGTCGCCTTCTTTCGTCCAAGAAAAGTGAGAAACTCGAGAGAATGCGCGAAAGTTATCGCAAATACCATTGTCTCGAGAGTTTTGCTAAAACACTCTTTCGTTAAAAAATTCTTTTTCATCCTTCGACGGCAGGGAAACCCAGCCCTTCAGGGCTGGGAGGAATTGCCGCTCCCTCAAATATTGCATTGAAATAAAGTTTTGGCATACACTCCTCTCTCGTGAAAAGAACCATTGCAATCAAACTTACCATACCAAATGAAGTAAAGGAATCTCTTTGTGAATTAGAGAGCCTTTTTACGGGGGCGTGTAACTATGTGGCCTCTGTTGCAGCTCTTCAAAAGGAGCGTAACCGTGTTCGGCTACATCACCTTTGTTACCGTTCTCTGCGAACCTCTTTTCCAGAACTCGGCGCTCAGATGTGTTGTAATGCAATCGCTAAGACTGCAGCAGCCCTTAAGGCACAAAAATATCCCAAACAGATCCTATTTAAAAAAGGCTCTATCCATTTTGACAAGAGAACTTATTCACTTAAAGGAACCACGCTCTCCTTGTTTACCCTTCAGGGGCGTGTTCGGATTCCATTGGAAATCAGCGAATTTCACAAACCTTTTTTTAGGATAGGAATTTTAAAAGAGGCGGAACTCGTTCGCAAAAAAAACCGATGGTTCTTTCACCTCGTCCTGGATCTTCCCGAGACTCAGCCTCTATCGAGTGGCAAGGCTCTCGGCGTAGATTTAGGAGAAAATAATTTGGCCGCTACCTCTTCAGGAAAACTGTTTGGAGGGGGAAGCCTTCGGTCAAAACGAGACAAATTTTTGGGTACGCGCAAGCGCCTTCAAAGCAACGGTTCTCAGTCTGCAAAACAGAAACTGAGGCAAATCTCCGGCAGAGAACAGCGCAACGTCAAGCACGTAAACCACTGCGTTTCCAAAGCAATTGTCCGAGAAGCTCAAAAAAACGATTGTTCCACGATTTACATGGAGGATCTAAAGAATATTCGGACAAGGATCAAAGCGGGGAAAAAAGAGAGGTCTCGACTTCACCGCTGGGCATTTGATCAATTACGACAGTTTGTCGAATACAAAGCAATCGCTTGCGGGATACAGGTGCAATATGTTTGCCCTGCCTATACCTCAAAAACTTGTTCCGAATGTCTTTGCCTTGGCAGACGAA
>DASXPV010000026.1:0-13644 GCA_036493355.1 Rhabdochlamydiaceae bacterium | reverse complement strand
TAACTTTTTGAAGAAAATATTAAAATTGCACGCTTCGACCCATGCTATCAGACCTTGTAGTTGAACTTCTTCAGGATTGTCCACTGGAATTCCCACGGCTTGAGCCATTTTTACTACCTGTCTTCTCGTACGTTCAGCAATTAAAGCATAGTCGTCTTCTCTTAGACGTTTTTGAGGTGTAAATCGTGCGACAATAGGTGCTAATCTGGGATCTTCTTGATAACTCTTGACGATTTCTTGATAGGCAACACCACTTGCTAAAAGGCTTCTGTAGCTGCAAGGCTCTGTTAACTTGGGACTACCAGTGAAGGTGATACATTTGCCGAAAAGTACTTTAGTCAATGTATCGAAATTGCGACTCGTTGGAGCTTCACCGCTAAGGCTTGAAATCATGCTGGAGCTAAAGGAGCTTGAAGAGCTTGAAGAAATTTGAGAAACAGGCTCTGGTTCTTTAGGAAGCAGGTCGAGAAGAGAGCCTGGTCTTGACTTAGGGCAAGCGTGAATAGAAGATGAACTAGTCATTAATTTTCTCCAGTTATTTAAATAAGTTGAAGTTTATTCTAAATTGATATTATTAAAAAATCAAATAAAAAATTATATTTGTCGGAAATATAATGGAACATATTGACCCTCTAACTATTATAAAAAGCACTTCTTTAAAGTGTTTTGGGAAAATCGGGCAGGAACGACTCTTCAATTGTTTGAGGGCTTTCCTTAACAAACTGGAAGAGAGTTGGTTATGAAAATAGAGCAAAGTCTTAAGGAGGAGAAATCCGAGATTCTAAAAATGGCCCTGCGAGTGACGCGAAGCAAAGGGCCCCGCCCCGAGACGAAGTCCGGCGGGAGAGTAAGCGCACGTTGCTGTTTCTTATTTTCTGTATAACTTAAAGCCACGGCCTTTCTCGATATTTTCTCCTCCAAGAATAAATGTCAGAAAATATAACGTATACTCAAAATTTTGTTTATGAACTTTTGGAATTAGACACTAGTTTCCTGCGCCCTGATTTCAGGGATTAAAAATATTTACTTTTTTTCACAACTCTATTATACAAGTGCCGTTACAAAAATTTGAATTTGTTAAGGCGTCTACTACGACAGCTTTTTTCTTAAGGAAGGGAAACATGTACCATGATACTCATGATGCAAACAATCCAGCAGCAACTCATTATGAATATGTCATCCCTGCTACACAGCAACAACAAAGATTTGTAACAGATATAAAAACAGAAGCATTTGCATACATGCGACATCTGGACGGGTGGTGTTCTGAACAAAAAGCATCCGTGCTTATCGATATCATTTGCAGGGTGCGTCCTAAAAAAATTGTAGAAATCGGAGTCTGGGGAGGTAAATCACTTATTCCTATGGCCTGTGCCCTTCGAGCTAATGAATGTGGCAAAATATTTGGTATTGATCCTTGGGATAGTTCTGCTTCTCTTGAAGAGGTAATGCATGAATCCAATCGAGCGTATTGGAGCTATGCTGATCACGAACTTGTCTATTCCCAATTAAAAGAAAAAATTAGCACGTTTACTCTTCAAGATTACATTCAATTGATCCGATCTACTTCCGAAGCAGCTCCTGATATTATAGATATCGATATTTTGCATATTGACGGTAATCATTCTGAAAAGACCTCCTATTTCGATGTGATTAAATGGGTTCCCCATGTAAAACCAGGCGGTTGGATTATCTTTGATGATATGACTTGGTATGAAAATGGCATATTTACCACTGCGCGTGCAATAGAGTGGTTGAATACGCATTGTATTAAATTTGCACAATTTAATGACAATTGTACATGGGGTATCTGGATAAAGCCATGAAAAGCGTGTTCTTTTTTGCATTGTTAATTTTTACGAGATTGATCTTTGCGCAAACAGATGAATCCGTAAATTTATTAAAACAGAGAATCAACATTTGTTTACCCTGGATATCAGGTTGGTGTAGCGAAGAGAAGGCGTCACATTTTGTCGATTTAGTTTTAGATGTTAAACCTAAGGTGTGCGTAGAGATAGGCGTATTTTTTGGGTCTTCTCTATTTCCAGTTGCATCAGCGCTAAAATTTATCGATAACGGAGTAGTAATTGGCATTGATCCTTGGGACAAGTTAGAATGTATCAAAAATTATGATTTCGATAAGGATAAGACACATATCGCTTGGTGGTCAAATGTAGATATGGATTACGTATATAATTCATTTCTATCAATGCTAAAAAATCTTCAATTAGAAGATTATTGCATAGTAATTAAAAAAACAGCTCAAAAAGCGATACTATATATTGATGCGATAGATATTTTGTACTTAGATGGAAATCATTCGGAAGCTTCTAACATTTTAGATGTTTCCCTCTATTTGCCAAAAGTAGTTTCTGGAGGCTATATTTGGATGAACGATACACTAACGGTGCAAGCACAACCAGCTATCGATATATTAATTAAAGAGTGCGATATTGTAAAAATAATCGAAAATGGCAACTGTGTTTTATTTAAAAAGAGATAAATGTGTTAAAAAAATTCTGTCAGTACCTTGCCTATTTTATAACTGCTCTGAGAGGGGTTTTTGCAGAAGAAATTGACTTAACACTCTATGAAAAATCGCTCTACAGTCAAAATGGAGAAGATGGAGTATTGGCCAAAATCTTTCAATTGATTACCCCTAATTCTAAATTCTGCGTCGAATTTGGAGCTTATGATGGAGTAACGGGAAGTAACACCTTTTTATTAAGGCTCCAAAATTGGAATGCACTATTGCTAGATAGAACGTTTGAAATTTCCCATTTCAATCTTTATAAAGAATTTATCACGGCCAGCAACATTAATGCCCTGTTCAAGAAATATCAAGTTCCTTGTAATTTTGATTTATTATCGATTGATATTGATTTTAATGATTTTTATATATGGCAAGCTATTGATGAAGAATATAAACCTGCAGTAGTTGTCATAGAATATAACGCTACGCACCTTCCTCACGAGGATAAAATAGTAAAATATCAACCTATTTTCTGTGGAGATGGCACTAAGTATTATGGTGCAAGCATTCTTTCATTATATCGTCTTGGCCGCTCGAAAGGATATTCACTGGTTTATGCGGAAAAAAATGCAGTGAATCTATTTTTTGTGCGTGACGATCTTCTAGAAAATAGAACCTGGGATTTTAAGAACAGAAATGATGTGGAAAAATTATACCATCATTCTATTCAAAAGAATGGGAAAAATGCCATACACGCAGAAGATCTCAAAATGCGTCCATTTGTTTCGTTTGAAGATGTATCAGCTTGCAACGCGATGAAAAACAACCAAAAACAGCCTTTCGATGATTAAAAAAATCTTAGCCGAATTTTTGATCTCCTTTACTTTAACATGTCAACTCTTTGCTGATCAAAGCATAGTGCAATTGAAAAAAATTGTGCAGCTTACAGCTCCACTACTTACGGGATGGTGTTCTGAAGAAAAGGCACATGCCATGCTCGATTTAGTCCTTAATGTGAAACCAAAAGTATGTGTGGAAATTGGTGTCTTCGGCGGCGCCTCATTACTTCCTATGGCATTTGGATTAAAGTATTTAGACCATGGAGTCATTATTGGCATCGATCCTTGGGATTATACAGAATGCATTAAATATTTAGATCCCATTGAAGACAAGGAACATGTGGAGTGGTGGAGCAAAATCAAATTGAAAGATGTATATAATTCTCTTCTAGACAAATTACTCATCTATGATTTAGAAGATTATTGTATAATATTGAAACAAACATCTGAACAAGCTTCTGTTGAAATAGACCATATAGACATCTTACACATCGATGGCCATCGCTCTGAAAAACAAAGTGTAGACGATGTCACACTCTACTTACCTAAAGTAACTTTCAATGGATATATCTGGCTGAATGATGCATTGAAATATAACAAGCAAAAGGCAATCGGATTACTTTTAAACCAATGTGAAGTTGTAAAAGTTTTAGACGAAGGAAATTGCCTATTATTTAAAAAAAATAAAACCGGGTTTTAAAATTTCACTTGTTTAGATATAATTTTTTTTTCTTGTTAAGTTATGCACCTTTGATTTCATGTTTCTCTCAAGCAATCGCAGTAGATGTTGATTTAAGAAAATATGAAACTTCATTTTACAGTCCTAATGGTGAAGATGGGATACTTGCTGAGATTTATAAATGGATAAAGCCTAGTTCGTATTTTTGTGTGGATCTGGGTGCATATGATGGTTTTACCAATAGCATGACTTATTTGCTACGTCAGCAAGGATGGAACGGTCTTTTACTGGATAAATCATTTGATATACCTATCTTTAATTTGCATAAGGAATTTATAACAGCTGAAAATGTTAATATGTTGTTAGAGAAGTACCATACCCCCTATGTTTTTGATTTGTTAATTGTTGATTTGGGCTACAATGATTTTTATATTTGGCAAGCAATTGCTGAACTATATCAACCAACTGTTGTATGCATTGGATATAATTCTTTATTTACACCTAAAGAAGATAAGATAGCCATTTATCATCCCTATTTTTGCGGAGAAAATAATAATTATTTCGGTGCCAGCATTTTAGCTTTATGTCGTTTGGGTAAAACTAAAGGATATGAGCTTATATACTCGGAACAAACAGGCGAACATCTTTTTTTTATAAGGGAGGATGTATTAAGACATAGCAATATTAGATTCATAGATGCTAATGATTTAGAAAAATTATATCCTGTCGTTAGCAATCAAAATAAACCAGGTAGAAGCATTATGGACCCAAAAAATCGTAAATACATCTCTTCATGCGAAGTTTTAAAAAAATAATTTCTAAGCGCGAATTTTTTGACGAACCCAGGCTTCAAGGACCTGGGTTTCTTTGGAGAAGGATGATCATTTTGGCAAAGTCCGTTTTTCATCATAAATGTTTATGGCATATTTGCATATTCTTTGTTCAATATATAAGTTGTTTTGCCAATCAAGACAATCTCGTCGTTATTGCCACTAAACAAATTTATCTAGAAAAATTTCCGGATGCTCATAACCCATCGATTATTAAAACAGATAAAGGTTATTTGTGTTGTTTTAGATATCAACCTAATTATTATTTTTATTCTTGGATTTCCTACATTGGCATTGTAGAACTTGATGAAACATTTACACCAGTTTCTCAACCCCAATTGCTTAAAACACGCTCAAAAAACAATGCAACGCCATCACAATCTGAAGATGCACGTCTTTTTTGCTACGACGGACGGCGTTTTTTAATTTACAACGACAATATAGAAGAATCTAAACCCAATTATTTTAATAGACGCGATATTTTTATCGCTGAATTGCTGTATAGCAATGGACATTATTTTCTCTCTGCGCCCCAAAAATTAATCCATGAAAAAAAATACAATTTGCAATGGCAACAAAAAAATTGGATTCCTTTTGAATACAAAAGTATGCTGCTATTTATATACACGATAAATCCTCATGAAATTATCTACCCCAATTTTTTAAATGGGACTTGCTATCCTTACTTTCAGAGCGAAGCCGATATAATGTGGTCATGGGGGCAATTGAGAGGCAGTTCCGCTGCCGTGTTAGATGAAGATGAATATCTAGTTTTTTTTCACTCAGGAGTTCAAATCACTTCAAAAGCCTCATTTGGTTTAGAAATGTGGCACTATTTTATGGGAGCTTATACTTTTTCCGCTGAACCTCCTTTTCATATTACCAAAATTAGCTCTATTCCTATAATAGCTGAAGGTTTTTACACAGGCTCAAATCGTCCCAAGCGCGTTATTTACCCTGGCGGATATGTGGTTGCTGAATCCAAGATTTATGTGGCTTACGGAAAAGATGATTGTGAAATGTGGATTGCTACATTAGACAAACAAAGCCTTAAGAGTTCTCTTAAGGCTGTAAACACTAGTTGTAAGGATTGAATTATTTCCAATCATATACTGCGATCGATATGCATGGAATCCACGTAAACTCGATCCCGCATAATATAAAATGTTGGAGAGATAACAATCTTAAAGTCATGCAATTTCTCAGCAACAATGCTAAAATTCGATTGTGAGCGGATTAAATAATCAAAATTTTGAAGAGAAAAAAAATCTATTAAAATATCCGATGACATGCAGCGTTTGTATTTTGGGCCGTTTAGTTCAATATTTGTTAAATCGACAAGCCCATTTTGAAGAATATTAAGAAGTTGAAGGGGATTTATATCATCTGTAAAGACATAAACGTACATGTATTCATGTGATAAAAGCTCGCTCATTTTGCGAATGGCTTCAATATAAAAACTCAAAGGAGGAAACTTATGAGATAGAATCGCTTTTTCTATAGGTGAATCAAAATTACCACCTGTCCGTATGTGCACAGCTACAGCATGACAGGAATATCGAGGGCCATGGATTGTGCGTAATTGTCTACGAGGAGAGACAAGCTTACGAATCAGAGCTTTAAATTCAGGATTTTTCCAATCTACCAAGAACCGATGAGGAAAGGCCGCAGGAAACATTCTATACTCTATCTCACATTCGGGAAAATAGGGAACCTCAGCAAAACAATCCTTCTCCAGAGATAAAATTTCTTTTTCGTCCTTTAATCTTAAGTTTACCCATTCATTTTGTTGAAATAGCCATGTCTCCATAATATGTAGCTGTAGCTGATCGGAATAAGAAAAAGGTTTGTACAGAAGAGGAATGTTGTATTTATAAGAAAGCCACTTTGCATGCAAATAACAGATAAGATTGTCACCAAATCTTCCTCCTGAGAATAAATAGGTTACTGCTTTATCCGGAAGTTGAGCAAAATTCTGTCTAGGGAAAAGCGACAAACAAATACTTGTGCAAATAAGGATGAGATTTATCATTGCAGTTGCTAAAATATTCTTTTTAAAAAAGAATAGTTGTTAACATCTATTTAATGAAGCATGTTTTTTTCTATGCACGATTCTCTACTCAATCCTCAGCAGCAGATCGCCGTTGAACACGTGGAAGGCCCTCTCCTGGTCCTCGCGGGCGCGGGATCGGGAAAAACGCGCGTGGTCACTTACCATGTGGCGCATTTATTAAAGATAGGAGTCCCCGCCTCTGAAATCCTCGCCGTCACCTTTACCAATAAGGCTGCGGAAGAAATGCGCCGCCGCATTCTGCACGTAACGCATACCTCCATCCTCACATGCACCTTCCATAGCTTATGTGCGCGGATCTTGCGCGAATCAATATCCGCGCTGGGATTTTCTTCCGCTTTTGCCATCTACGACGAGGAAGAGAGCGACAAGGTGCTAAAAAGCTGCCTTGCTGCCTTGAATCTCCAAGAGGAAAAAAACTTGCAAAAGCAGTACCGTTCGGAGATTTCCGCTGCCAAAAACGCTCTCCTCTCACCCGACGACATTAAAGATACTCCCTTACATGAGATCTACAGGCTCTATCAAAAGAGTCTTAAAGAATACAACGCTTTGGACTTTGACGATCTTTTGTTCAAAACAGTAGAACTCTTCCGCCTCTTCCCTGAAATCCAAGAGCAGTATCAAAAGCGCTGGCGTTTTATCTCCATCGACGAATACCAAGACACCAACGTTGCGCAATACACGCTGACCCGGATGCTCGCCGCTCAGCACAACAACGTTTTTGCCGTCGGCGATCCCGATCAATCCATTTATTCCTGGCGCGGGGCCGACATTCGCAATATTTTACACTTCGAGCAGGATTTTCCCGGAGCTAAGGTCATCCCTCTCGAACAAAATTACCGCAGCCGCAGCAATCTGCTCCAAGCAGCAAACGCCTTGATCCACCATAATGAAAGCCGCTATGCAAAGAACTTGTGGAGCGATAAAGGAGAGGGCGATCCAATCCTCTTCTTTACCGCGGAAAACGACCGTCAAGAAACGGAATTCGTCGTGAAACAGATTTTAAAATTGCACAGAGAAAAGCAGATTCCTTTGCACGAGTGCGTCATTTTCTACCGCACCAACTTTCAATCGCGCATCTTTGAAGATTATCTGCTTCGAGAGCGACTTCCCTATCTCATCGTCGGCGGATTATCCTTCTATCAAAGACGCGAGATCAAGGATATTTTATCTCTTTTGCGCATGGTAATCAGCGGCTCTGATTTTTTGGCCTTTTCCCGGACCATCAATCTTCCCAAGCGCGGCTTTGGCGAAGCGAGTTTAAATAAACTGCAAGAATGCGCCACGCAATCGCAAAGCGATCTCTTTACGACATGCCAGCGCATCGCTGAAGGGAAGATCCCTTTCAAGCTCTCACCTAAGCAAGCGCATGGACTTAACGGCTACGTCTCGATGATTTTAGCACTGCGCACCATGCACAAGGACAACGCCCCTCTTCACGCGCTGATATCCGAGGCCATCAGGCGCGCGCGCTATTTGGACTATTTACAGGAAGACCCCGAAACCTGCGAAGAGAGGCAGGAAAACGTGGAAGAGCTCGTTTCCAAAGCAGCCGAATGGGAACAAGAGGTCTCGCATCCCTCCCTTGTCGCCTTTCTTGAAGAGCTTTCTCTAAAATCCAGCGCCGATGTCAAAGATCCCGCCGCCGATAGCATCCGCCTGATGACGCTGCACCATGGCAAGGGGTTAGAATTCACCGCTGTCTTCCTAGTAGGCATGGAAGAAGAGCTATTTCCCCATGCGAATATCAAAGACAGCGCCTCTGCCTTGGAAGAAGAGCGCCGGCTGTGCTATGTCGGCATGACACGCGCCAAAGACTATCTCTTTCTCAGCGCCTCGCGCTCGCGTTTTTTATGGGGAATGCCGCGCATGATGCGCTTGTCGCGCTTCATTAAAGAAATTCCGCCCTCCTATCTTAAAACCCATCTTCCCTCTTCCTTTCTGCAAAACAGCGAGCCTGCCGAAGAAGAGGGCGAAGAAGGCGCATTTACTATCGGCTCTTCCGTGTTCCATCGTGATTTTGGCAACGGCATCATCCAAAAAAGCTACAACACCTCGCTGGGCCTTACTTACGATGTGTTCTTCCCTCAAAACCGCACCACCCGCTCGCTTGTCGCCCGCTTTGCCAAATTGCTCCCTGTCGAATAGCTGTGAAAAACAATTTGGTGCTTAATCAATTCTTAGGTAACGCTGATAGAGACATGTCGGATGGGATGTCCTTCGGCATCCCATCCGACATGTCGATTGAGACGCTATCTAAGAATTATATTTTATGAAAGAGGTCTATTATTCAGCTCAAGAAATGCGCGGAGCACGCGCGACACGCTCACCCATTTTTTCCAATGCTTGTCGCGCAAGCGCAACCCCTTTAGATTGGGAATCCACATGTAAGGAGCGACGATGCGCCCCTCCGCCCAAGCCGGCCGCCAAAACTGCGCAATGGGATAACTGCGGCATATGGTCAGCGTCGCAAGCCCCAGGCAAGAAGCCAAGTGGCCAATTCCCGAATCATTTCCGATCATCCATCCCGATTCCGCCACGTAATGGACCAGCGCATCCAAGTTTTCAAAAAAAGGAGCCTGTATGCGCGCAAGATCCCAGCTCTTCCTCTCTTCGCCTGAAAGGATAAAAACAGGCTCGAAACCTTGCGCGGTGAGTTTTTGCGCCAACGCCAAGAATTTTTCCTCGGGCCAGTCCTTTCCGCGCCGCGAGCTCGTCGGATGTATAACCACGCGAGTTGGATGCTTCTTAAGATCTTTGGGGATGACAATGCCATTCTCTTTTGTACAGCAAGGCAGGTCCAAGCCTTTTTGACAAAAGATGCGCAGATTTTCTGCCAGAGGGCGCCGCCCGTCAAACTTGCCTACTTCCCAATAAGGGTAATTGCCGCGCGTGGTGGCGATGGGATTGAGCACTTTGGTTTGCTCGGGGAAATGCTTTTCGCAATGGGCCAAAATAGCCTGCATCCACTCGGATTTTTCATAGAAAATGAAGAAAGAATCAAATGCCGACAGCTCCTCTACTCTGGGGAAAGGGCGTATCGGCAAATTGGGAAACCAGTCCTGCATGCCGCTTAAAAAGGGATGAAAGGTAGTGACCTGCATTCCACTTCGACGCAGATTGTGGGAAAGCACCAAAGCAATCAGCCCATCTCCCATCCCCAAACAACTAAAGACTGCGCATTTTTTCATATTCAAACTGTTGCATTAGATCGCCCAATTCGCTTTGAATCAAAGATAAGTCTTCAGGAGCAAAATAAGCTATGTGTTTTAAAGGGGCACCCTTCGGCGGATATTTTTCAATGGCTTTTTGCAACTGTTCATCGCTAAAGGCATATCCCATCGCTGAAAAAACAGTTTGTAAACAGGGCAGTGGGTCCTTGAGCATGTCCTCATAGCGAATAGTAACGACATTGGACTGCGCATTCCAATATTCGTGGAATTTGCGCCATGATCGGATCCGCTTTTCCAACAACTCGCCCGACATCCGCGAACCCAACCTTTGTTTTTTGTTAAAGACATAAAAAGAATAGAGGGAATCGATGGGATTGCGCACGATGCGGATGGCTTTAACGTAGGACATGCGGTCAAATTTTTGTGCTGGGACCGCCGGAAAATGCGTTTTGATTACCACTACCTCATAAGGATAGGGATAGCGGCATTTTCCCTCATATCCAAATTTAGGGCTATACCCTCCCCAGGGAAAGGGTTTTCCCAAATGCGACTTTCCCTCGTCTGCATCGCAATAGACCGAACTGGTAGCGATCTGCGTCACCTCCTCGATTAAGTAGCGCAGCCAATGGTTCCCAGACCGCGGGTAGGTGGCCAGATAGATTTTTCTGTTCCACTCGCCCAAAAAAGGACCATACTCCCCTTCAGCAACAGGCTCCAAGCCATATCCCATTAAACTAACAAGACTGAGGAATATCCAGAAAAAATACATTCGTGCAAACAGCGATTAAATTTTCACCCGCAAATACTTTGCGTTTTTTTTTATTTTTTGTAAAAAACTGTTTGATCCTCGGACTCTACGACAAATCCAGCATCTTCTAGTATCTTCTTTCTAGCTTGCATTACGGAGGTGTCGGAATCTTGGATAGAATGCAGCATAGAAAAAGAGCCGCCTTGCTTTAAAACGCGAGAGATCTGCTTTAGTGTCTCGGCATTATCGAAAATAAAATGGCCATTGGTATGGTCTAAAACAGTTTGAAATCTTGCACTGGGAATTTTCTTCCAAAAATCCGGGTTATGCATATCCGTTACGACATCGGGAGCAATATGCGAAGACATGTCCACAAACAGAGCCTTGTCATGCTGGTCAAATCTGCAATAAGGAGTGTAATTGATATTTCTTCCGCACCCTAAAATCATCGTATCGATCATCGGATCCTGGTGCAGCATCTTTAGCGCGGCCACCCCGGGATGGTATTGGATAGAATCTAAAGAGGTAAATCGCGTGTTTAGAAACCCCGTTTCTTTCAAAAGAGTAAAATAAGCCGCTCTTTCTTTAGATGAAGCCTTAATCGATAAGTTAATCCCCAAAATAGCATCAACGGCCTCTTTAACTAGATAAGGATCTCCTTGCGCTTGGATCTTTCGAAAACAATTAAACTGCGCCTCTATTCTAAAAAAAAATTTATTGTTAGTTGCAACCATCTCCTGAAAAAAAGGAGTTGGCAATTTTCCCGATTTTTCCACGAGGAAGGCCATTATTGCCACTTGAGTGCATGCATCGTAACGTTGCTGTAAATACTCTGAAGCTAGTGCTTTTTGGAATTTTTCTGCAACGACATCTTTTTTTCCTTTTATTTTCGCGTAAACTTCATAGCACTTATCAAAATCCAGAGAATATATCCCTGGAATGGCGCAGGAAGAAAGCTCTTGAGAACGGCGTTCACTTAGGATCGCGCTCCCCATTGAAATTAATGACATAACAGCCTCGTTTTCACTTGATTAAACCAATATTTTAATGAAAAAACGATTAATTTTCAATTAAAACAATAATACACCTTATGATGTTAATTTTCATATATTTAATATTGTGAACAAATTATTTAAAATATAAATAGACAAAACTAAAATAAATAGATATTAAATGATAATAAACTGCGGTTTGTTTTATATGCATGAGGTCAGCCTAAGACAGCAGCAGCAGCAAAAGTTGATGATGACGACTGCTATGCAGCAAGCTTTTTTGGTATTGCAGCTTCCGCTACTAGAACTTGCGGAGTGGGTCCGATCGGAAATTGAGAACAACCCCATCCTCGAAATGCAGCTGCCCGAATCAGATACGCATAGCTCTTTTGCCGCCAAAAAAGGGATAGCGGGGATCTCTCGCTTAACACAGAGCGATTTCTTGGAAAACACCCTTTCCACGCCCATTTCCCTTTTCGACCACCTCCTCACTCAAGCGCGCTACCATTTCAGCGACCCTAAGGATCTACTTCTTGCGCAATGGATCATCGGCCACCTCAATGAAAGCGGATTTTTGGCAATGGACGATTGCGACTTTGCCTCCGTAAAAAAAGGGGAAGAGATACTCGCCATCGTTCAATCGTTTGATCCGCCGGGCGTTGCTGCGCGCACCTTAAAAGAATCGCTTCTCATTCAACTTCGCCTCAAGCACAAAGAGCACACGGTAGCCTACAAGATCATTGCAGAATGTTTCGAAGACCTTTTGCACAATCGCTTTCCGCTCATTGCTAAAGAAATGAATATATCTTTAGAAGATCTTTCTCAAATAGTGGAACGGGAAATCGCGCCATTGGATTTGCATCCTGGACAACGCTTTGGCTCTCACTATCCGAGGGCGATCATTCCCGATCTCTACTTCTTGTGTACAGATGATGTATGGAAGATAGAGGTCAACGACACATTCCTGCCCACCTTTCATTTGGCCCCCAGTTACAGATCTGCTTTAAAAGAGAATCAATTAAACGCGGAAGAAAACAGCTACGTGCGCAAACAGCTCTGCGCAGGAAAATGGATCCGGCATATTATCAATAAACGCAAAGTTACTCTGCTGAAATTGGGGACCTTTCTGCTCAAAAAGCAAGCGCGCTTTTTTCAAGAGGGCATTCTCTCTCCTCTCAAAATGGCTGAGGCGGCTGCAGAATTAAACGTGCATGAATCGACCATCGCACGCGCGATTGCCAATAAATACCTTTCTTGTCCGCAAGGGATATTTGCCTTGAAAGACTTCTTTTGCCATGGGCTTCCCAAGCAAGAAACGGGATCTATTTCCCATCACGCTCTGCTGCGACAATTAAAAGAACTCATTGCCAAAGAGGATAAAAAAAAACCCTACTCTGATGCCGCCATTCAAAAGCTGCTCTCCCAAAGCGGCATCTCTTGCGCTAGACGCACCGTGACCAAATACAGGCGGCTTTTGCACATCGCCACTGCTTCGCACCGCAAAAAGTGGAATTAACGCGATGTGCGAGTTTTCCGAGGTGGAAAATCGCACATGATTAATGGCCGACAAGATGCTCAAATTGTAAGGGCTCATTCTTTATGCTCAAGCTCAACTTAATACTGATCGTATGTGCCAATAACTTTCTCCAAAACCTAGAGAACTGATGCCACAAATCTCGGGCCCGCACTTTCTCAATATGAAATGGATCAACCAGTTGTCCAATGACCGTTTCAACATGACGTCGAGTCCCCATCATCCATCTCAAGAAATCCTTAGGCCGTTCGTCTTTCATATTTTTTCGTAATGGAGTTTCCAAATTCAACCCCTGCTTCTTAAGT
>DASXPV010000025.1:0-10015 GCA_036493355.1 Rhabdochlamydiaceae bacterium | reverse complement strand
AGACGTTTATCACCCGTTTTTAAATTGCTCATCTCAGCATCGCTCCATCCCATTTGTATCTCCTAAGAAGTTTAGAGGAAATAGGATGCAGGAAAACAGGGAAAACTTGTCAACTAAAAATTGTGTGTAACACTATGCTCTAAAAGGCCAGAAAGTGCGTTTTTATGAAATCATAAATCGGAAGAAACATAAAGTATTGGCTATGTTGGCCGATAAAATTTGTATAATTGATCAATTGGACATTTCCAGGAAGCCTCATTGGATCTTTAGCTCCCTCATAACCTAATGCTTCGTCTCTCTCAGCCAAACTATAATCCCACTTTAGCACCCCATCATTCCTAGAATAAAAAACGAAAATTCTTTCACAATTTTGCGTCGAAGGATAATATTTTTCATTTTTCTCTATACTTTCATCATTGACTGCTGCTGCAAGAGAATAAAAATTATGTACAATCTTTTTGTTCCCACTAGGTGCATAATTCAGTGCCTCAAGCACAAGGCGATTCCCCATGCTGTGCGCTAGCACGTCCAATCTAGCAGCTGAAGCAGAGAGAATTTCGAGATGGGATCGCATTGTTTTCGCAAGCTTGGAAACATGTCGCTTGGCGTCATAATATTTCAACGGAGAATCATCGCCTGGCCAAAGATATCCGATGACAAGATCGTAGAACTTCGATTGTGCCTTAGCTTTAAAAGCGGAAACATAAAGATTAACAAGGTGATATGTAGAAAGTGCTTCCTCAGGATTATTATTGTAGCCATGCACAAGTAACAAAACGTTTTTGTTTTTAATTTCCTTGTTATAAAGGATTATATTCTTCGGATTGGAATCCTGCATAAACTCAGTATGATTGGATATCTTATTAGCATCCCAAAAAGATGCGCGATCAGACATCAACCAAAATTGAGAGGCTAATAGCAAATCGAGCAACATATCCCTGCCTTATAGACAGCAGATTTTAGTAAATAAAAATTTTATACACAATCAGATTCAATTATAATTGTCATAACGAGTCACGTCCTGATCGTTCCAAATTTCTAAAAATCTCTTCGACAGCGCCATTCCAGCAAGGCAGTCCTTTGAAAATGCTGCTAGCATCCTCCTTCTTCTCACTTTCCAAGTAGAACGCATGTGCTTTAATGAGGGCTTCTTTCAGAAAAGGTAATAGACGAGGATGGGGATTTTTCTTAGGAAAAACACTGACAAGCCAATCAATAAGGGTACTGCCACCACGCTGTTTTGTGGCTGCCAGTAAGTCTGCTACCGATTCCATCATATTATTGCGAAGGCGTTCATCTGAAAAGTGATCAAAGTCAAATCCCTCCTTACTGTAAGACTCATGATGGTGTTCTTCATATTGATGAAGTTCCCAAGCCGCAAGATAGGATAATTTGTCTTCCTCTTGCCTACCGCCTCTAAAATAATGTGCATAGCCTTCTAATTGCCCTATTCTCAATTTGCAAAGATCGTGACGCAGTAACTGTTTTTCAGGACA
The DNA here is from genome assembly GCA_036493355.1 of Rhabdochlamydiaceae bacterium. Classification (GTDB taxonomy): domain Bacteria; phylum Chlamydiota; class Chlamydiia; order Chlamydiales; family Rhabdochlamydiaceae; genus JABDFI01. Next base: position 8,519 of record DASXPV010000025.1, on the reverse strand, counting down.
TCCTAACGCAATACCAAAATCGTAAACGAGTTGCCTGTGAATCTTGAGTTCTGCGACAAAAAAAAGTAATTGCCGAGCAAGTTCAACATTTAGGTCTTTTATTCTAAGAAGAGCTTCCTCGTAATCAGTAAGATATGTAGTTATTTCCAGATCGTCAAGGCCAGCATTTTGCAAAATATCCATTATGCGTAAACGCGTTTCTTGTATTAGAAGGCTCGTGAGACAGGAAGCCACTTTAGGACTGAGGTCCTCTGCAAACATTTTAAACTCAGAAAGCTTTTCCTGTTGTTCTTCATAAGTCAAAGCAGTATCTCTTTCGACTTCATGAAGCAGGTGTTGGAAGGCTGCTTGTGCGTCACTTTTCATTGGGCAGGAAGGAAGTGATCCAAAAGACAGGACATTTGCAAGTACACAACAAATTAAAAAATTAATCATAAATTTCATTTAGATGAGCTTTTCAGTTATAATCGTATTCGCTTTATTTTTGTTCTTTTTCTTGGGCCTACTTAACCATCATAAATACTGAGAAATCCTAATGGCGCTTCCATCATGCACAGCTAACAATCGATCTCCCCCTTTGTAGGGATTTTCGACTAATGCTCTCGCAATAGCACTTATTACATCTCTTTTTATAATTTTGAAAACAGATCTCGCCCCACCATTTAAATCATGCTCAAGACATTGGCTAAATACATACTCTACTACTGAATCATCAAAATTTATTTCCAGGTCTCGTTTTTTTTTCAAAAGATCTACAATTTCATTTAGTTTGGTGTGAATAATCTGTATCAGGGCAAAATTGGTTATATTTTTAAACAATATAGGCTGCATTCTACCATATAATTCGGGGGTGAGCGCTGAAATTAACTCTGGTTCGATCAGGCTCATTATGTGATCGTAAGTTAACCCTAGATCCCATCCCTCCCTAATGAAGCTCGAACCAACGTTAGTGGTAGCAATAAAAATACAGTTTCTGCAATCGACGCGCTCTCCTTTAGAAGTGGTGAAATATCCTTCATCAAAAATATGAAGAAATAGCAGTCTTACTTCTGAATGAGCCTTTTCAAATTCGTCGAGCAATACAACCGAATAGGGATTTGCCAAAATTGCATTGCTTAATTCTCCTCCTCTCTCATTTTCTTTAAAGCTCCAAGGGGCCCCGATGAGACGAATTAAGCCTGTTTTTTCAACACTAAATTCGGACATATTCAAGCGCACAAACTGATTTACATCGGAAGTAATTTCTTTTGCTAGCGCTTTAGCAAGCTCGGTCTTTCCAACACCTGTTGTACCAATAAAGAGAAAAGTTCCAATCGGACGCTCGCCATCATGAATCCCCGCTTGATAAGCAATCATCATGTCAGCAACAGCTTTGACTGCATACGGTTGTTCAACTACTCTGCTAGATAGGATTTGTTCGAGTTCTAGAACAAGACTTAGATTAAAAGTTCTACGAGGTTTTTCTTCCACTTCCCACGGCCACCAGGAGGCAGCATACATATGCGTATATAAAAACAGCGCAGAATACAGAAAAATTTTCAAAACAAATCTCACTCAAAGTTTACGAAGCCAAAAAGTTTAGGGCTTACGCAAAAAACTAGCAAGATCATTGAGGGCTTGGAAGATTTTGGACCCTTTTCATAGATCAGTTAAGGAAACAGGAGAAAAATGTTCCAGTAACTTACCTGATTGCCCCTATAGAAGCTTCGGGACGAAAGGGCACCCCTTTCAGAACGACAGTAAGATAGCAATAATTAGAAAGAAATCTTTCAATTTTTACCCAGTGAAATTTTAAAAAATTGACAACTGGCTCGGGATTAGATAACCTCAACACTCAAATATTAATTAGTTCATTTAAAGATAAATTTGAGAGGTGTTATGGGTACTCTTCCAATGTCAATTTCTTCAAGTTCCAGTTCTTTAAGTACTGAAATGCATATTCATAGAAGATCCAGCGCCCCCACGACAACGCATAAGATCACAACAACTGATATCACACCTTCTTCAGGGGGGACTTCCTCCCAACTAACTAGAAAAAAGGTTAAGAATCTTGCACCAAATCATTATCTGCATTCTATGCCTACTGGAACACTGCCTAACGTCGAATCTCACTTCTTACAATTACCTCCACATTCAAAATCAAGAAATAGATCTAGCAGTGTACCGATTATCAATCCCGTTATTCTTCATGGCGACATGAGTAGCAGCGCGCTGACGAGTTCATCGAGCAGCAGCAGTTCTTCGAGTCCGAAGACCTTTGTCAGCGTGCACTTAACCTATTTTCAGCCTAAGGAAAACAAGGAACAAGAAGGAAGAAAAAAGCTATCAAAAAGTCGTGATACAACTGTATTGAGCTATGCTGATATGCAGAAAGCGGAACAACACCTAAAAACAAAAAAGCCTAAAGACTATTTGCAGATAGCTATTAGATTGTATGAAGGGGTAGTTTTTACTCAAAATAGGAGTAACCCTTGGGTGGAACCTTATTTAAGACTGGCCGACGTCATGTCCGATCACATAGGTGCTGTTAAGAATTTGTCCGAACCTACAAGAATTATTGAAAAAAGCGATATTATTCCTCTTCTCGATAGCGTCATCAAGGGGCCTTTCGATGAGTGGGAAAGAACCGACGCTCTTCTAAGAAAAGCTACGCTTTTAACAACAAAACAGGATCAGAACATCCCCCAAGCCCTTGAATGTTGGGTAGAAGCCAGAACACTTGTAGAATCTTTGACAAGCGCCTCAGACAAAATATCCAGAAAAAAGTATCTAAAAGACATTAATAAATCAATATCGAAGCATACTACAACAGCATAAAAGAGAATCTCTTTGGCTTAAGGACGTTCTCTAATGTCCTCCTTTACAAAAACAGATTGCAAAGCTTTGTGAATCCCATTTATAGTGATTTAAAACAAGATTGAGAAAAATATGCAAGGACGCTGCGAAAATTTTTTGTCTGGAGCGAGCGACCATTGTACGAGTACAAGGCGCGAGCGAAGACGAAAAATTTTCTGCAAAGCCGACGCGGGAGATTTTCTCAATATTGTTTTAAATCACTATACAACCGCTTGAAGATCGTATTGCAAACTGAGCATTTGCACGCGGTAGCTTGCTGACTCCCATAACATGAGGTTATAAGGCGCAAGCGTCCCATCCCCAATCCCTCGGAAGTCAGTGCGTACTGCAATGATTGGCTTTCCTTGGCATAAGCGTAACCACACTCCCAACTGGTACCCGAATCCGGGTCAGGACCATCAAAAATAGCGACTACTGCGGAGGAATCATCAATTCCTTTCACGTCTACTGAGAAAATGCACTCCGCTGTCAATTCGCGCGGCTCTTGTTCCTGGGGAAGAAATACCGTATAGCCCAATTGCCGCAAGTGCTCCGCAAGCGCGCTATTAAACTCTCTTTCAGCTAGGGCAAAAAGAGGGCCTGATAGATAAATATCGTTTTTTGGGTAGGAAAAGGAATTGGAAAAAAGGAACACATCGACACCACTCCTAAGAGAAATAACCTCATAACATCACTCAATTTTTGCTCATCAGATCATTTGACAAATAACTTTAGCAACGGCTTGACCCAATATTTTAGATCCATTTTCATCCAGTAATGGCTATTGCTTGGAAAACGCTTTCTTCCACCATGCATCAGCTTTTCTTTCTTTAAGCTCTCGGGCAAGGGATTGGGCCTCTGCGGTAATCAACCTATTTTCCGAATACTCAAACCACTCGACAGCGCGCGGATTTCCCAAATCCTGCTGCTCTTTTAAAAAGAAGAGAAGCTCTAATACATTTGCATCGCTAGCGAGCAAAGACTCATAGCTCTTTCTTTCCTCAAATTCATGGGAAAAAGCATGGATTTTGCTGCCTATCTGAGACAGATTTTCGATGTCAGCCCATACGCGATTTTTTTCAATCGTAAGATACTTTTGCTGAAGGTAATTGAGATTTCCAGTCCGCGTCTCGTGAGCATCTTGAAAAAGGCACAAGCAGAGAAGTTTATTAGGGTCGTGAGGAAGGGGTGTCAACTGAGACAAAAGATAACCGATAGCGGCGCAGCGAAAGGAATGCTCGGCAATCGTTTGGCTTCCACTGCCAAGAAAGGCGTTGCCCGCACGAGAAATATTTCCCAACATGCCCATCTCGAACACAAAATCCACACAACTTTGATCCGGTGCTATGTCTCTTTTTTCCTCATCTGCCAGAATGTGTGTTGAAATGAAGAACGCAGTCAAAATTAACAACTTACAAGCAAACAGTCGTGCCATAACATCCCCCCTTTTTGATTGGAAGCAATCATCGTACATAACAGTGAATTTTTCCTATTGTAAAGTTCTGAAGCCTGCCAAGAATTTTATTAAAATCCCTTGCGTGGATCAGATTTCATGAACCTGGTCTTGCTTACTTGACTTTATCCTGCTACTTCTAGATGTTTTAAGGGTCTAGGTATGCCTACAAAAATCATTGAAGAACAACTAAAAAAAGCCGACCTGCTCCATTTGGAATTGAAGAGTCAATATGGTGCTTTGATCAAAGCAGTCGTCGATGTAGAACGAGCGATTATGGTTGCTGGAATGACCATGCATGCAGATGGAGAAGAGATCTTGATTAGAGAACGGATCAAAACAAGGAAACCTCTGGGGAATAAATCTCTACCTACAGCAAACCGGAGACGATTGGATTGAATACGATTCGGTAATCAACCTGCGGCCATCTCAAGGCAATGTTTCGCGAGGAGTTGATGATCCTGCAATCCGAGAAAAAATCCGAGAAATCATTAATCAGCTAGTGAAACAAATATGACAGCTCAATCCGAACACTTAGAAGCAGCGAGAGCAAGCTGGGCGAAATTTTCTCTTGAGGAGCAAATGGCCAATATCGGAAGTGAAGTGAGCCGGGCCCTGCGAGCCCAAGACAATCCCTCTCGTTACTGGGGAGCTGTTGCACGCACGTTAGATCTGTTTTATCTCACTGTCGAAGATCCTCGGTGGAAAGGTCGTTTGAAAGAGATTCTCCGCGTCCGCGAACTATTTGCCGCCGCTGCGCTCGGAAGCGATGAATTCAAGACATCGCTTCAAGATTTGAATCGCTATTTTGACTGCTTTGCATGGCTTGCCCGCTCAGGCCGTTGAGAGAAGGATGGCCATATCAACTAAAGCTAAAGAAATTTTCACGATAGGCCACTCGACACGTTCTATCGAAGAGCTGATTGCACTCCTAGAAAGCACACGAAATTCACATGCAAACTGCATCCTTTCAAAAAGGATTATGTCAATTTCTTGCTCCACTGCGGGTCCCTTAATCTTTGGGTGTCCAGGAGTGTGTTTATTTTGGAGCCCTGTAATTCCGCTGGCGATATATGCTTTAATCCAACTTCGAACCGTATGCTCGTGACGGTTGAGTCTTTGAGCAATGTCTCTCAGATCAACATTCAGGCCTCTCAGCAAGTACGGAAATTTCTTGTGGTCCTTATTCGCCGCACTCAAGTTCGGCTTGGGGTAAATTGCTTCCAGCCCCATTGTCTGCATCGCCGTCCTGACCCTCTTTTGCCCCACTAAAAAACCTCGCTCTCTCATCTCTACCGTCATCCGCCTTCTCCCATAATACGGATGCTCCAGATATTCCTCGTCAATCGCACGCATAAGCAGAAGGTCTTCTTCTGTAGGTTTTCGTGGATCATAGTATATCCCTGACCGGCTGACTCCAAGAAGCCCGCATTGTTTTACGAGAGAAAATTGCTCACTGCTTTCAATGAGGGCTCGTCGTTGACTCAGCTCAAAGCTCCCAATTTTTTTTTAAGCCACTCGATCTCCATCTTAAGCCGTCCAATCTGCTCGAACAGCTCTGCTTTTTCTTGAGCCTCTGTGTTCATTCTCGAGGCCTTTCCTCGTCTGGCAAAAATCTGGGCGCCTGTCTCCAAAAACTGTTTCTTCCAATCTGTAAGTACCAGGGGATGAGTCCCCAGTTCTCCTGCAATCTGGGTGGCAGTTTTTTCTCCCTTGAGAATCTCTATAACCGCCTTGAGTTTGAACTCCGGTGAATCTGGCCCTCCTTTTTGTTGGAGGTACTAGCTTAAATACCTGTCCGAATTTTTGGGACCATTATAGCTGCAAGGGTAATGCCCGACAGGAGGTGAGTTTAACCCCTATTGACATCGTCCGGTCTCCACCCAATACCCATCTGGACTGAAGATGACAGAAAGGCTTGAACCTGCCGAAGTGGTCAGATTGGCGCCATTAGTTAAGTGGATGCCATTTGGATTTTTCGAGTTGGTAATTGTAGACACTCCATGGAAAATAAGTGTTTTTACTCGCCCATCGAATGAGCCGTTAATAAATTGGAAGTTTCCGGTAGTAGCCGGTATGGAGAAAACATCGCCTGTTGAAGGAAGAAGCAGCACATTTGATTTTGTGTCGGTGCCCACCGTCGCGGATGGAAGCACCATGTTGGCAACCACACTGGATCCGGTAGGATAATCCCCGTAATGGTTGAGTCCGATCTGAATATAAGGGCTCATAGCCTGATTAAAGATCGGATTATGAGTAAATCCATAAAAGGAATTTCCATCTACCAGAACATTCGAAGCAGCATTATTTATATATAGAGCAAAGTTCCCACCCGAAAAACGACAACTCCCTGTAATTTCTACATTTCCACCTCCAACATAAATACAGGTACTATTTGTACCATTCCCCACATTACCCCAGAAGTTGCTATTAACGATTTGGGTGTTTGACCCTGCGATGGTCGTATCAATGAACACTGCATGGGCTTGTGCGGCTACTTGACAAGCATTAAGGCGTACATTATTGGTATTATCAATCACGCTGATACCAATTGAGTTTGGGATCTCTTGGCCGTCAACTCCGCATCCGAGCAGAGTAACAGCACCCGTGTTTTGCAGGAGAATTCCTTTGAAGTAGGAAATGGCAAAGCAATTAGTCATTTTAAACCAGTCTGCCCCATCATGAAGGTTATACCCTATATTTCGATAAGACCGGTTAGGAGGTGGGTTTGGCCCTGTATACGCAATAGTCACAAAAGGCCAAGCATGACAGTCAACTATTCGTCCGATATCATGACTCTTGGCTACTTCGATAAAATTGAGGTTATCGCCAAGTATGTGATTAAAATATTGGCGTTGATGACCAGAAGAGTAGATTCCTAAATTAAAGCCCAGGATCATACATCCAATAATCGAAGCATCATCCCCTGCAACAGTAATGGCTGTCCCGGCAAATCCTGTCGCATCGGCTGCCGGAAATATCTGTCCGTTGCGCCGGATTAAAAGTCCTTTAATAGTTGAGCCACCACCTAAAGATATTGTGTAATTGCTATTGAGAATAATCGCTGAATTAAGCAACTCATAGGGCTCAGTATGATTACTTTTGCTTGTACCTACAGCTTCAAACGTCCCTTCTAAAGTAACATTCGAAGGGATTTTCACATCTGCTGAGTTAATGAGATATTTTCCTGTCAATAGCAACCTTTGACCAGGAGCTAATGACGCCAATGCATTATTTATCGGTGCGGCATCATCCTGGATTCCATCTCCAGCTGCTCCATATTCCTCTGGAGTCGTAAAAAACGGAAGCGATTGCGCCGCCTGAACCTTTTCATGTTTTGTCAACGCGGTTATAGTGACTAATAATAGCGTTGAGATCGTTCCTATTTTAAATAATGCCACTCTTCCTCTTTTTTTCATCTCTTTTCCCCACTTTTAATTTTTTTGCATTCAAGCCGCTATACCAAAGGTGACTCAAAAGTTGGAATTTTGGCAAAAATGCGGCATAAATTTTTGTTCTGGAGCGAGCGACCATTGCTGAATAGCAAGGCACGAGTGAAGAACAAAAATTTATTGCCAAGCTGACGCCGTCAAAAACCAATTTTTGAAGTTCCTTGGGTATATCCAAATCAAATTCGCTTTTGCCTTTCCCGACATTATATATTTTTTTTAACAATGTACAAGATTTTTCAGAGGGGTACTACAGCCCCCTGTTCGATCGCTCAACCCCGAGACTTTGGCACCGTCCAAATGTCGCTTTTGATTTCAGCCCGACTTTTCAGAGGATCCATGCCTCTTCCTCGAAAAATATAAATGTAGTTATTTAATCCCATAAGCCTATGCTCTCTTCTAGTTCTTCAAGGCTCGGCTATAAAAGCCACGGTGGTCAAATTTTTCATCATGACCTATCGTTGATATGGCAAGCCTACTAAAGCCCTCATAGATTTGCTTCTTTAAATCCTCAGTTAAGCATTGTTTACCAAAGAAGAAGCATTGAAAATCGTTCAATATTATTTATGCCGTTGGGAAATTGAGATTTTTTTTAATGTTCTAAAGAATGGCTGCAAAGTAGAAGAGAGAGAGCTACAAACTCGAGATCGACTAGAGACGATGATAACGATGTTCATGATTGTAGCTTGGAGAGTCATGTTTTTGATGAATTTGGGACGGCAAGATAGCAACAGATCGAGTGCGGAAGTGTTTGAGGAGGTTGAATGGAAATCTGTATGTAC
>DASXPV010000024.1:0-24632 GCA_036493355.1 Rhabdochlamydiaceae bacterium | reverse complement strand
AAAGGGAGAGGTCTATGCCAAAGCTATTGCATTGAACCGAATGAATGCCCTAGGAATGCCAAAAGGTAAATGGGTTGCTGCCTAAATTTTAGGCGGCAACTGTGAGAAAAGTAGCTTTTTGGTTATTTAAGCAACAAGGCCCATTAGTACTGTGTGGTGCAGGATTGATAGTCGGGTCGGGATTATTACTATTTAAATTTGGAGACCTTTCTGCTACAAACATTGCTTTGGGTGCTAGCGCATCCCTTATAGGGTCTGTTTGGATTATTAGAGGTTTTTGGAAGAAATTCTCAAATGAAAAACTTGCAGCACTAAAACTCAAAGTGGACAAAGCACTGGAAGAGCTTGCAAACCTCAAAAAGAGCAAGGGCTCAAAAAAAGGAGAGCTCAGAAAAAGTAAAGCCGATCTTAGAGACCGTATTATTTATGATGTGAAAAAACTGCGCGAAATGGTTTACGAAGGTAGCGTCAACAATGTAGATATTGAGGATCAACTTTCAGAGTTACCCAACGACACAAATGACTTTATAGATTTGGTTAAGGGTACACTAGGAGATCTTGAAGGCTCCCTCGCAGCAAAGGATCCACTTGAATTTCGCTTATATCAAAGATGTTTTCCAATTAAAACAAAGTCCAATTAATCAGTTCTCAAAAAATGATATTTTGAACCCAATCGGCTAATTTAGCCGATTGGGTAGAAAGGTAAGATAAGTCTTGTTTATTCTTGATTCAGCTCAAAAATTTCGTCCGCGTTTTTCTGCAGATGAGATTGCGTGAGCAAATAATTGGAAGCTTGTTTTACGCGCTCGTGAGGATCGCGAATATCCATAAAGTTTTCCCTATGGGTAGCTTTTTCTACAACAAGGCGTTTGTTTTTTCCTTCTAGTTCCCCAATGCGACGGATGCGTTCTTCGTTTTCTGTATGGATTTTGGCGATTTCTCCTGAATTGCGCGCTATTAAAATATGGCAGCGCTCTCTTTCAGCTACTAAGCTTAAAGCGTCTGCTGAGTGATTCATGTCTTTTTCCAGCTGAACGATTTGGCGGTGCAATTCATCATTAGCTGTTTGGAGCTCTTGGATCCTGCGCATATTGGTCTGAGATAAGAACTTGATTTCTCGATGTTGCGTTGTCTCCGCAGTGCGAAATTGCGGCTGAGTTTGTAGTGTAGGATTGGAAATGATTTCTTCTGGCATAGTTACCTCTCTTTTAGGCCCCGTTATTAAATTAAGGCTCTCCTTAAATTTAATTTTATTAGTTAAATTATGTTTTGTCAAATTAATTATGATTTTAATTTACGATTACACGGTTAATTAATGTTAATTTAACAAATGGTGCGTTTGGTCAAGGTTGGATAATTATATTATTTTCTTGCAGAAAGAGGGTAAAATTGATACAAAGTCCGCTTAATTAATAGGATAGGCATGATTGGATTTTGTCCTCTGGCATCGGGATCGAAGGGAAACTGTATTTATGTGGGAACGCGCAAGACGAAAATTCTTATTGATGCGGGGTTAACGGCCAAGGCGATTCGAGAGCGCCTGAGACAAATAGAGGTAAAGCTCGAGGAGATCGATGCCATCCTCATTACCCATGAGCACACGGATCATATCCGCGGCTTAGAAATACTCTCAGGGTCGCTCGCCATTCCTATCTTAGCCAATAGCGATACTGCCCAGGCGATTTGCTCTATTTTGCCAAAGCCGCCCAAATTTAAGATTTTCACGACGGGCGAGATCTTCGAATTCGGAGACATAGAAGTCTATCCTTTTAGCATTCAGCACGATGCCGTCGATCCTGTGGGATTTACCTTGAAAGTCAGCGCTTGCAAAATCGGCGTATGCGCGGATCTGGGATTTGCCACAACGCTTGTGGCCAACGCCTTGAAGGGATGCGATTATCTCTATGTGGAGTCTAATCATCAGCCCCACATGGTCCACGCCTCGATGCGCCCTGCAATCTACAAGCAGCGCGTGCTCTCCCGGCAGGGGCATCTTTCCAATGAAGAGTGCGCAGAGCTCATCGAAAAGGTCTACCATCCCCAGTTAAAGCATATTCATTTGGCGCACCTCTCCTCAGAGTGCAACGCTCCTGATCTTGCGCTCAAGATCATCCAGGAAAAGCTTTTAAGGCTGCAGGCGCAAACGGAGGTCTCCATTGCGTTTCAAGACAGCGTGAGCCGCTCGGTCCTCTTCGAGGAATCAAGCATTATCTGAGAGGAACGGTTAATCCATCGAATGCCATGCGCGTGCGGCATTCCACGTCGAGATCGTCCAAAATATCAAATTGCAGCTGCGTCTTTTTGAAGAGATCCGTGTCGGAGTGTTTAGGGTCGTGATGCGTGATGATCCAGTCTTTGACGTCGATAAGGTTGATTAGAGCTGCGGCATTGGATACCGAGGAGTGTCCCCAACCCACTTTGGTGAGGTATTCAGCAGAGGTATATTGCGCTTCGTGGATCAATAGGTCGCATCCTTTAAAAAATTTAAGCTGGCTTTGATAGCCGTCGAGCAGGCGGTGGTTTTTGGTGATCGCGCGCGGAGTGCCGTGGTATCCCATTAAAAACTCATTATCCGTCACATAGCCAAATACTGTTTTACCACACTGGATTTTAAAGCAGAGCGTGGCTCCGGGGTGATAGGCGTAGTGCGAATTGATGCTAATGTTTCCCACCGAGAAGGGAACTCCTTCTTGAATGTCATGGAAGGTCACCTTTGCTTGCATATCATCTAAGCGTACGGGGAAAAGAGTATAGGTGAGCATTTCAGAAAAGATCTCGCGGGCTGACTTTTCGTATCCGATGGGTGTCCAGATGTGCACCTGGCAATTGGGGTTGTAGATGGGCCCGAAGAAGGGAAATCCATAGAGGTGATCGAAATGAAAATGGCTGAGGATCAGGTGAATGCTCTTAGGGGGTTTTTCGCTAAAGAGGTTGCCAAGAGGGCGTATCCCTGTTCCCGCGTCGAATATCACCAGGTCCTCTTTGCAGCGCACTTCCAAACAGCTGGTGTTGCCGCCAAAACGCACGTAATCGGGGCCCGAAACGGGGTTGGATCCACGCGTGCCCCAGAATCGCAAGTAAGAGGAGTGCACTAGCGTCTTGGGATGGTAGGCAGCTTCTCTGCCCAGAGCTTGAGATCCTTTGCCTTGGAAGGGAGCGCAGTGAAGCTTGTGCTTAAAGAAGAGTGCGACAAGGGAAAGCAAGCGCGACGGCTCAAAGGGCTTTTCCAAAAAAAAGTCCACATTGTGCGTTAAGGCGGAGTGGTAGTTTTGTATTGAAGCGCAATAAGAGGTCAGGATGACTCCCGTCTGCTGCGTGCGGGGGGCTATTTTGATTTTGCGCAGAATTTCAATACCGTGGATGTGGGGTAGCATGAGATCGATGACGACCAGGTCGGGCTGGAAGGATTCGATCTTATCCCAGCATTCAATCCCCGAAGAAGCGGATTCCCACTCAAAGGCTTTTGCTCCTTGGATCTGTTTGATTTTATGGTATAGGGCGTGATCGGCATCGGCGAAGAGGATTTTTTTCTTTTCCTTCATTCTTCCTCTCTGGTGACGAGTTTGAGCTTTTTGGAAGAATAATAGAAAATCCCGGATCCAATAGAGCCGAAGATGATGGAGACGATGTAAAAATTAAAGACATCTTGCGGTTGAAGCTCTAGCGGCTGCATGTTAGAGAAAAGCACAGCTCCCGCAAGGGCCTCGATATCAGCAAGCTTGCTGTTTTCGTCGAAGGTAAACGTGGGTGTGGCTGTATTTTTTTCCGAATGGGCAAAGAAAGCAAATAAAAGGGAAGCAAGGCTCAAGAGGAAGAAGACATAGCCTAGGAACTTTAGACGCGGCAGGAGCTTATATTCATTCCAGGTATTCGTCTTGTCCTGCGTCATTTAACTGCCCCTTCTTGAGAGAAGAGCCGTGAGAGTCTTGCAATATGCGCCTTGGCTTGGCCCCTTCTGCTGCACTGATCACCCCATTTTTTTCTAACTCGTCCATGAGAGAAGCGGCTCTTGCATAGCCGATTTTAAGTTTTCTCTGCAGGAAAGTGGTCGAAGCGGTCTTGGTCTCTACAACAAGAGTTAAGGCCTGATCGTATAAACTATCGCGCGCGCCCTCATTCCCCTCTTCGCTGGAGGAGCCCCCTTCAAAACGGACTTTATCAAAGGACTCGATTAAATAGCGAGCCGGCGCTTGATGGGCAATAAAAGAAATCACCCGATGGATCTCCTCGTCGCTGATATAAGCGCCTTGTGCGCGTGTGAGAGAAGAAGTCCCGGGTGGCAGAAAGAGCATGTCCCCATTGCCGAGCAGGTTTTCGGCCCCGACGTCGTCGAGGATGATCTGCGAGTTGACGCGGCTGGCGACTTTAAAAGCAAGGCGTGTTGGGAAGTTGGCTTTGATCAGACCCGTGATGACCTCGCGAGAGGGGCGCTGTGTGGCGAGGATCAGATGAATCCCTACAGCGCGCGCCATTTGCGCAATGCGCGCAATCGGTGTCTCCAGATCGGAGCTAGAGGCCATCATCAAATCGGCAAATTCATCGATAATGGCCACAATCGCATGCATCTTTTGTGGGACGGGAATCGGGAGCTGCGCTTCTACTTCGGGATGGACCTGCCTGCTATTGAACGCGGAAATATTGCGCACGCCGAGCTGCTTGAGGATTTCATAACGTTGCTGCATCTCTTTGACGAGCCAGTTTAAGGCGGAATACGCCCCATGCGGCTCGGTGATCACGGGCGCGATCATGTGAGGCAAGTGGGTATAGGAGGTTAGTTCCACCTTTTTGGGATCGATCATGATCAATTTGATCTCGTCGGGGCGCGCATTCATCAAAATGGACATGATAATCGTATTGACGCAGACAGACTTTCCCGAACCGGTTGCGCCTGCGATCAAGCAGTGGGGCATTTTGGCAAGATCGCTGATCACGCAATCGCCTAAAACGGCTTTTCCCAAAAGCAGCGGAATCATCATCTTGCGAGGTGTTTGCTGATACTGTAAGAGAAGCTCTTTAAAGCCCACCTCTTGAGGATAAAGAGAGGGAATTTCAACGCCGACCGCGGCCTTTCCCGGTATGGGTGCGATGATCCGAATCGATTTTGCTTCCAAATTCAAAGCGATATCGTTTTCGAGCGTTTTAATCTTTTGTACCTTCACGCCGATTGCCGGATGGATTTCAAAAGAGGTGATCGTAGGTCCGCAATTGATCTGACCCACTTTGGCCTCTATTCCAAAGCTCATCAAGGTCTCTTCCAGAATTTCCGCTTGCCGCTTGAGCTCTTTTTTTAACGAGGGCTGGTCCACCTTTTTAGCCTGGTTTAACAGAGAAAGGGGTGGAAGCTGATAGCCGGTGTAATCTCCATTGACGATCTTCTGCGCATTTAAAGCCGTTTGCCTTTTGCTCGCAGGGGCTTTGGCCGCTTTATAGGGGCTTGGTTCCTCTTCTTCTTTTTCTATAGCGGTGCGAATGGCAACGATCTGTTCTTCTTTTGCCGCTTTTTCTTTTTCTCTTTGGTATAGCGGCCTATGGATCAATCCCGTGCTGCTCAAGCGTTTTTCAATAGCTTCTATCGATTGCCCTTCCTGTATAAAGCCCGGGTCGTCTTGCGGATTGTTTTTTTTTCTCAGAAGGGATTTGAGATAGAGGCTCTTTTTTTTAAGGAAAGGCATTATCTGCACTTGCGTCAACAAAAAGAAGCTGACGATCACGCTTATAGAAAAGGTAAGTCCCACGCCGACATTGCTCAGCATGTGCTGCAAGTTGAGCGTCGGCAGGTCCTTATAGAGGTAGTAAAAGGGCACTCCTCCCAAATTATAGCGAGTGATGCGATGAGGGTAGGGGAGATCGAACAGAGTGGACTCGGAATAGATTTTCTTTTCGCATCCAAAGACAAATCCCATTTCTGCGCAGAGATTTAATAAAAGGCATGCCGACAGCGTGAAGCATCCAAAGTAGATCCATTTGCTCATGCGCGAGGTGATCTGGCGGCCTAGAAGATCCTGCCATCCTAAATAGCTTAAGAAAGCGATTAGGCAATAGCTTCCCATCCCCAAAAGCCAAAAGAGCGCAAACCCCATACCCCATCCGACAAAGCCCAGCCAATTTTTATGCGGATCGTCGATGTGAAAACTTAGCAAAGAAAGCAGCAGCAAAAAGCAGATGCCGAGCAGGATCAAGCCCCTTGCCTCAGAGTGTTTCACAGAAGGTGCATTTTCAAGGGCTTTTTTCTTCATAATGTTACATTTATTGCTAAAAAATACATGCGGCGCAGGCTCCCACAATCAGACAGTACCAGGCAAAGGGTTTGGGATTTCCCTTTTCCAAAAAAGCAATGGCGCGGCGAATCAAAAGAAATCCTGTAATACAAGAGCATAAAAATCCCGCAAGGCAAAAGGAAAGGGGAATAGAGGTGGGTGCAGTATGCTCGGAACATACTATTTTGAGCAGTTCTAGGCAATTGCCTCCGATGATGGTGGGAATGGAAAGCAAAAAAGAAAAGCGCACGGCTTTAGATGCCTCCCAGCCCAAAACGCGCGCGCAAGAGACGGTCGATGCGCTGCGCGAAATGCCAGGGATCAAAGCAGCGGATTGCATGGCACCGATCCAGAGGGCGTCGCTGACTTGACGTTTCATTGAGGAGCTGTTTTCTCTTCGCAAGCGGTACTTGCCTCCCAAAAATAAAATTGCCGAAGTGGCCATGAGGCAAACCCCCAAGTGCTCAGGTTTTGAGAGGAAGGTGCGCAGAGGTTTGAGCAGAAAATAACTGGGGATCAGCGGCAATAGCGCGATGAAGAGCAGGGCCAGCTTTTTACGCTCGGAGCGAAAGAGATCGGTGATCTCGCTCTTTAAAAAGAAGAGAACCGCCAAAAGCGTGCCCAAATGGCAAAAGAGATCGAACAGCACGGTCTCTTGAGTTTTCATCCCAAGCAGCAGGCGCGCCATCTTGAGGTGCGCGGACGAACTAACGGGAACGAATTCCGTTACCCCTTGCAACACTCCCAAAAGAACAGCCTCCACCCACGACATAAACACCTATAACCCTAGGTTATCTCCTTAACCCAAAATTCACAAGATATACCCAAACAACTGGAAAAATTGGATTTTGGCTGCGTTGGCTTTTTCTCAAATTTTTTATTCCTCATTTGCGCCGTGTCCATAAGCCTTAGCCGCGTGTGCGGAGTAAAAAATTTGAGGAGCCTTCTTGCCAAAGTCTCAATTTTTCAAGTTGTTTGGGTATATGTGGAAGAACGGGGGAGGTTCAACAACAAACAGGGATCGCTGCAAAGGTTGCATTTGCAAAGCTACATGGCCGTAAGACGGTATTTTACAGTTAGAATTCCTTCTTTTTTATTAATGGAAATACCAGTAATTTCAACTTGACCGATTTCTTTTAAGGAGTCTACATGAGTACCACCACAAGGCATAATTTGTTTGATCTTAATGGACCTTATGCCTGATGAAAGTTTGTTTATATAAACAGGCGTATCTTCTTGCAATTTAAAAGTGAGCGCATGCTGTATTTTTTGCCTTATTTCTTCTGGATTACCAACTTCTTTGTTATGAATTTTAAATCTAACATATCCATTTTCGGGCTCGTGATTACCATGAAACGCCTCGAATTCGGAAAAAAGCTCATGAGTAATCTCTGCAATGAGATGTCCAGCAGTGTGCATGCGAGAAAAGAGATTTCTCTTAAGCCCATCGACAATCAATTCTACTTCGTCCCCTTCTTTGAAGGAAAGTTCTTGATGCTCATCAAAACAATGTAAGATTTCAAAAAAATCTATTCTATCTTTATCCAACAACTCTTTGGCTACATGCACGACTTGTACACCATTAATTGTTCCTTGATCACTTGGCTGACCGCCTCCTTTTGGATGAAAAATAGTTTCGTCCAGTAAAACCCACTTATATCTTTTCTTATTTACTTCTCCAGAACTGATTTTGATCACTTTTGCTTTGTGTTTAAGGAGATGGCTTTGCTCCATATAAAGCGGCCTGACGCATTTCTTACCCGGATCCGTCATAAAATCTTCTCCTTCACTTTTAGAGCCATTCAGGATCTTCAACAGTTTTTTCAGAAATTGCATTTCCAGTATTCAGAACTGCCTTAGGCTCAAAAAGCAAAACGTGGGCTTCTGTCTCCGTATAAGGCAGGTGCTCTATTCCTCTTGGGACAATAAAGAACTCTCCCTCATTTAATGTAATTTCGAGATTCCTTAATTTGATTTTTAGTTGTCCTTTTATAACTAAAAAAAACTCATCCTCATGTTCATGTTTATGCCATACAAATTCTCCACGAGCTTTGAAAATTTTGACATAGTTTCCATTGAGTTCTCCTAAAATTTTAGGACACCAAAATTCATTAAATAGTTGAAGTTTTTCTTTCAAATTCACTTTATCTTTCATGGATTTCCTTTGACAAGAATAAAGAATGGGGCGATCGACGGGGCTCGAACCCGCGACATTTGGATCCACAATCCAATGCTCTAACCAGCTGAGCTACGACCGCCACTAAGACGTCAGGGCATAAATTCTACATTGAAGTTGGTTTTGCGTCAAACACCTCTCCCCATTTCCTAGTTGATGCAAATAAAAAAGGTGGAGCAGAATCACCACTACTTTTTTTAAAGAGAGTGAGTATGGCTTCTATATCTATTCAAAGAAAAAATTTTGTTTTTCAGGCCCCTTCTCTGGGAAAACCCAATCCCTACGACCCTAAAGGCCCGCGTGTTGCGCAAAATGGGCAAAAGGGGGACAACTGCGTCTATGCGACGTTCAATTTCTTTCGGCACAGGCAGATTAAAACAGCGACGGGGCCCGAGAGGGAGATAGAAAAGCTGGGTTCGCAATGGCGCAAGCAAAGAACCCTATTATATAAAAAGATAGGCGTCTTTCGCGGGTTTGCAAAGGATCTGACTAAATCCGCATTTACCAAACGCGATGCTCAAGAAGCGATGGAACGCGCGCCTCTTGTAAACAGGTGCGAGTATATTGCTCTGCTTCAACTATTTTATCATTGCTCTGCGCACGAGAATTTAACCGCTTTTGTCGAGCAGTATTATGTTTGGGAATCCATTAAAATTCATCTAACATTCTTAATAAAAACGGCTGTCTATTTTAAAAAGACTCCTGCGATAGGCGTTTCTTGGACGGGTAAAAAGCGTATAGTGGACCAGATCGCCTTAAATGAGCGCGATTTATTTAATGCGGTCAAAGGGCGCCTTTGCATCTTATATGGCATTGGTCGCGCTGATTGGCATCCTTGTCACGGAATTAGGCAGCTTATGCAAGATATAAACCGTCATGGAGCTCTAGGCGTGTCGGGAATGTTAGGAAGGTTCTTTTTTGCAACGCCTCCCAAAGTAGTAGACAGTATTGAGGGAAGACCGATATATAGCGGGACTCCTTTATCATTCTCAAAGGGGACCTCTGTTCATTCTGTAGTCGTCGTCGGCGCCGAAACAAATACACTGGGCGAGTGGGTGTATTTATTCGATCCTGTCAATGGTACTCATCCCGATACACCCGCAACGCAAATGTTTTACAAAATTTCTTATCTGCAGTTCATAAACAATATCGCCGATTTCAATGGGATAATGTATAGAAATAGCGATGGCCGTGCGCTTTTTTCTTATCCTCTTAGGGAAAAGAATCTTTATGCCTTGCACGGTTCCCAAAAATGTTAACCTCATTCCCAATGCGCAAGTGAAGCCACATTCCTAAGTATAACAAGAAAAGTACGATCGCTATTATGACGGGAAAGGAAAGAAAATCGCCTCGCCACACGATGTCGAAATAGGCCGGGGGATTACCGGTTAATTGCAAGAGCCATGAAGTCCACAGCGCATTGAGAAAGTGGAAAATGGCGCTTAGAGGTGGAAGAATGCTTGTGCACAGCGCGCAGACAAATAAGAGAAGGGAAAGCGATGCGCAGAAGGGAAAGAAGAGATTGTAAAATAGGCTGAGCAGGGGAAATCTATGAAAGAGGAAGAGCAAAACGGGAAGGGCAAACAGATGCACAGCACAATTGAGCGAAAGCGTTTTGCGCAACCATCTGCAGGCGGCATAGCCATGTCGATCTAGAAGAGGCAATGTGCTCAGCTCTTTAGGTGAACGTTCGGGAAAGAGAAGCTGCAAAAAAGAATAGGCGCAACGAGAAAATAAAAGCAGGGCGCCCGTGCATAAAAAACTGAGCTGAAAACTTAGCTGCTCGATGACATGGGGATCGAAAAGCAGCTCGAATATTAGAGCAGCTCCCAAAGCGTTAAGCCCGCTGGTGCGGCGATTGCACCACTGCGCGCTTAAGAAAATGGCGATGGCGCAAAAGGCTCTTAAGATAGAAGGGGCTTTGCCCAGAAAAAAGAAATAGCAGGCAAGCGATAGCAAAAGCAGTGGGATACGCACTTTAAAAGAAAAAAAAGGACGCAAGAGAAAATGGAGGATAAAAGCGCAAAAAGAAAAGTGAAAGCCGGAGATGGCCAGAATATGCTGCAAACCCAATCGGCTAAAGTCGAGGCGCAAAGTTCTCTCTTCCACGTCTCCGGTTACAAGAGCACTTAAGAATGTCGCGCTCGCAGGATCGCCCAAATGGTGTTTAATGTAGGAAGAAACCCTCTTTTTGGCATCGCAACGCCATTGGGCCCATCTAAATGTATTATCGAGCGCTTTCCACTTTTGTCCTCTTTTGGGTTTTAGGCAAAACGATTGCCTTTGCCTTTGAGTCAAACTACCTTGAATGCGGTAATCGCGGTCGGCAAGAGGCGGGTGGTTCAAGGAATGGAAAATAGAGCAGGATAGTGGAGGATACTTTTTTCCCTCTCGCGTTTGAAAGTCCCTAAGTACGCCTTTATAGAGATATGAGCGATTAAAGGGCGAGTGCACGATGCTGAGGTTTTCCACTTGAAAAACGCCTTCTCCCTCCACTGCTTGTTTTAAATCCACCCCACCTGCCTTAAAACACGCCAACGCAAAAACAATACCTCCGATTAGAATGGCATAGACTACTATCTTCCGTTCTTTGTTTTTCCCTAAAAAAGGCAGCAAGAGTCCGCTGAGGACAACGAGGTAGATCGGATGCCACGCTAATGCCATCGCACATGTTAAGAGAGACACCAGTCCCACCAAAAGGGCGGGATACATCCTCCAAAAATCAAAAATGAAACTCATAGTGGGAGATTAATGTGCAAGGCTGCACGATTTTTTTCCCAGCAAATTCAGAAAATATCTCTAATCAATCTGGCGATTGATTAGGCGCACGCCACGCTGGCCTGTGAGCATGGTCGAGCCCCACTCAAGCATCACGCCTATGCGGCTGCGAAAGCCGATGAGATAAAAGATATGAATAAATGCCCAGATCAGCCAGGCCAAAAAGCCCCCTAGGCGAAGCGATTTAAAACAGACGATGGCCTTTGCCTTTCCAATGGTTGCCATGCTTCCTTTGTCAAAGTAACAAAAGGGAGTGCGATTTTCTTTAGGAATTCCCTTGGCGATGAGACGCGCAACGTATTTTCCTTCTTGGATAGCTGCGGGTGCAGTCGCTGGAATGGACTGTCCCTCTTTTAGGACGCAGGCGGCATCGCCGATGACAAAGATGTCGGGATAGTTGGGGATGCTCAAGTCGGGCTCGACTTGCACACGCCCCTGGCGATCTAGAGGAACCCCTAGTGTTTTCAAAAGGGGAGAAGCCTGATTGCCCGCGGCCCAAATGATGTTTTTGCACTCTATGAACATCTCTCCCATTTGCACGCCATTTTCGTCAATGTTGGTCACCTTTTTTCCGATGAGGACTTTCACTCCCATGTGCTCGAGGTCGCGTTTGGCGCGCTCAGAGAGCTCTTCGGGATAGGTCTGCAAGATGCGTGGAAGAGCCTCGATAAGATAGATCTTGGAGGTTTCCGGACGAATCCTGCGAAAATTCTTAAATAGTGTCTTATGTGCAATTTCTGCGATAGCCCCAGCCATTTCCACTCCGGTGGGGCCGCCGCCGATGATGACGAAATTTAAATACTTGGAGGCTTCCTGAATGCTGTCTAATCTTTCGGCTTTTTCAAAGGAGATGAGGATCTGCTCGCGTATCTTTAAGGCGTCGCTAATGGTTTTCAAGCCGGGAGCGAAAGGTTCCCAGTCATCATTGCCAAAGTAGGAGTGGCGCGCGCCTGTTGCAATGATGAGATAGTCATATCCATACGTATCTGCGTTGGACAGCGTTAGCCGTTTTGCGGCTTTGTCGATATCCACGACCTCTCCCATAATTACGCTTGCATTGCTTTGATGCCTTAAGACCTCTCGCAACGGAGTGGCGATTTCCCCGGGAGAAAACGCAGCAGTAGCAACTTCATATAAAAGAGGCTGGAAGAGATGATGATTTGTTTTGTCGATGAGCAGGACATCGAGCTTTGCGCCTTTAAGGGACTTTGCCGCATTCAAGCCTCCAAAGCCTCCACCGATAATTGCCACTTTTGTATAAGCCATAGAATTAGCACCTTCTTTTCTCTTTCTAAAAAAGCAATGATATACTTACAATCAATAAAATCATGTACTCAGTGAATAGCTTTTATGAAAAACACGGCCATCCACTCGGACTCGTGTTGCTGGCAGGCAAAAGCGGTCTTAAGCGGCCGATAAAAGTATCCGAAGTGCAAGGGCCCGGCTTGAGCTTGGCAGGCTACTTGAAGAGTTATGTGGCCAAACGCCTGCTTGTTTTCGGCGATATAGAAATCCACTACTTAAGAGATTTAGACAAGTGCACGCGCCTCGAGCGCTTGCGCGGCGTCCTCGGCAAAGAGGTTCCCGCTACTATCATCGCAGGGCGTCTTCCTCCTATCAAAGAGCTGGTGAATTTTTGCGAAGAGGAGGGAATCCCGCTTTTTCAATCCACAATGCCGTCGATGAATCTTTTAAATAAGATCACAGCTATTCTCCATGAGGAATTTTCCCCTATGCTGACCTACCACGGCACTCTTGTAGAGGCCTTTGGCGTGGGCGTGTTGATCCAGGGAGACTCTTCCGTGGGAAAAAGTGAAGCGGCGCTAGGGTTGATTGAGCGCGGCCACCGATTGATTTCAGACGATGTGGTACAAATACGCTTGCGCGAGGGAGCGCATTTGGAGGGCGCGGGGCCGGAGCTCACTCGCCATCTCATGGAAATTCGCGGCATTGGGATCATTAACGTCGCCCACCTCTATGGAGCCGTCTGTGTACGGGATGCTAAAAAAATCGATCTGCTCGTCAAATTGGAAGAGTGGGACGATAGGCGGTTTTACGACCGCGTGGGGCTCGATGAAAAGCTGTGCGACATTTTGGGAGTGAAAGTGCCCATCCACATTTTACCTGTTAAGCCGGGGCGCGACGTCGTGCTTTTGATCGAGACGATTGTCCTAAACCATCGGTTGAAAGAGATGGGATATCATTCCGCTAAGGAATTTAATGTGAAATTGTTAGAAACTATCTCAAAAAAACGCACGAGCGTTGAACCCAGGCCTTAAGGCCTGGGATTAAATTTGGGGCCGAGCTTTCAGCTCAGCACAACAGTGTTTTGAAAATACTCGGCCTTTAAGGGCCGGGTTTCCTTCGGAGAAGGATGAAAAAAATCTTGCGCAAAGTCAGAGTTAAAAACCCATTGGGTTTGCATGCGCGTCCGGCAACGGCTATCGTCAAACTGTTGCAAACGAGTAAATCCCATGTCACCTTTACGTATAAAAAGGAGACGATTAATGCGAGAAGTATTATGAGTGTTCTCATGCTGGCTGCGACCAAAAACGCTCTTATCACCATTATCGTGGAAGGCGAGGATGCCAAGGAGACGATGAGCAAGCTCGTCGAGGTGTTTGAAATGAAATTCGGGGAATGAAATGGAAGAATGCGCGCAAGAAATGCGTTTTCAGGGCTTTCCCGTCAGCGAGGGGATTGCCATTGGCATTCCGTTTTTTTTAACCCATGAAGAGAGAATCATTCCCTCTTTTCCCATTTCCGCAAAGGAAATCGATAGCGAAATCGCGCGTTATCGCCATGCTCTATTTTGCAGCAAAGAAGATTTAAGGCGCATTCAAAAAGACCTCGAGCAGGAAGGGTCTGCCGAAGCTGTGATGATTATCGATGCGCACATTATGATGCTTGACGATCCTTTGATGACCCATCAAATGGAAGAAAAGATCCGCCAGATGATGCAGAACACGGAATCCGTCTTCCATTCTGTGCTCACTGATTTTGAAAGGCGCCTCTCGCAAAATGGCGATGCTTTCTTTCAACAGCGCTTTTTAGATATCATGGACATTGCCAAGCGCGTGTTGGGGCATCTGTGTCCTTTGGAAAACCCTTTTTCCTTTGAAGATCTGCCTCAGCAATCCATCATTTTTGCCAATGAACTCGTGCCTTCCCACACGGCAACCGCTCAAGCCTCCAAAGTCAGCGCTTTTGTCACCCAGGCAGGCGGAGGCAATTCCCATGCGGCGTTAATTGCGCGCGCAAAAGGCATTCCTTTTGTCGCCTGCATCGATATTCTCTCGCTTATGCAAATTGCGGCCCCTTGCGTGATCGTCGATGGCCAGACAGGCGAGATCATCCTCAATCCTTCCAAAGAGACCCTGGAAAAATACAAGCACCGCAAGACCTGTTTAAAAACCTCGCAGCAGGTTTTGCAAAAAGAGATGCATTTCGATGCGGAAACCATGGATGGCTGCAGCGTTCAGGTCTTTGCCAACATCGGCCACATTAGCGATCTGGATAATTTCGAACAGTTAGGATCGGAGGGCGTAGGGCTTTTGCGGACGGAATACCTCTTTTTCCACAATCGCAATCTCCTCAACTCGGAAGAAGACCAGTACGCTGCCTACGTCGAAATCTTGCGCAAAGTCGAGCAGCTTCCTCTCGTAATCCGCGTCTTTGATGTGGGAGGGGATAAGCAATTTGGATTTTCGGAGCTGCCTTTAAAAGAGCCCAATCCCGTTCTAGGGTGCCGTGGCATACGCTTTCTTTTGCGGCACAAAGAAGTATTCCGCACGCAGCTGCGCGCTATTTTGCGCTCTTCCGCACACGGGAATGTGCGCATCCTCCTCCCTTTGATTTCCGATGTGAACGAATTGCATCAGACTCGTCAATTGCTTGCGGAGATCGCGCAAGAATTAAAAAGCGAAGGCAAGCCTGTTGAAGAGAATATTCCCTTGGGATGCATGATCGAGGTGCCTTCGGCGGTGCTCATTTGCGATGTGCTCTCGCAGCACTGCGATTTTGTTTCCATCGGCACAAACGACCTCGTGCAATATACCTTAGGGATCGACCGCAATAATCCCTTGATGAGCGATTTTTGCTACCCCGCCCATCCCAGCGTCATCCGCATGATCAAAATGGTCGTCACCGAGGCCAAAAGGCACAAAAGGAATGTTACTCTTTGCGGGGAGATGGCCTCCAATCCGCTTTTCATACCTCTTCTTTTAGGCCTTGGCATCGATGAATTTTCCTGTTCACCCCGTTATATTCCTCTGGTCAAGCGGGCTATCCGACAGACGCGCCTTATCGCGGCCTACGAGCTTGCGCAACGCGTGCTTGGCTCAAATTCCTCCATAGAAATCTCTAAAATCCTCCTTGAGGCCTACGATAAAAATTCCCACATTTTGGAAGAATAAATCAAATAGACTTGCGCGGATTTTTCCGATTTCCTATACACAGTAAATGAGAAGAAATACAAATAGGAGCCCATTTTGTATGATGAGAAAAAAACTAATTAGAGGCGGTTTGGTCGGGGGGATTATCGTTTTCCTCTGGTGTATCATCTCCTGGATGATTTTGCCTTTGCATAACGCGGTCTTTAAAAAATTCGCCGATGAGAACAGCGTTGCTCATGCCATTCGCAACAATGCCCCTGTCAGCGGTGTATACATTTTGCCCAATACTTATAGTTACGGTTCGTCCACCTCCAGCGAGGATATGGAAAAGGCGATGGGACTCATGCAAAACGGTCCGACCATGTTTGCCTGCGTTCAGGTTCAGGGCATGGGTGCCAAAACACTGCGTCCCTTTGTGGTCGCCCTCATCATTCAAATTATTGGCGCGGGGATAGTCTCGTGGATGGTCCTTCAAACAAAAGGACTTAACTTCAAACAGCGCGTGGGCTTTACCACCCTCTACGGCGTCGCCATTTGGGTACTAGGCATTCTCCCCGGCTGGAACTGGTGGGGCTTTTCTGCAGGTTATACCTTTTTCTTCCTCTTCAATCTTGTCGTGGGCTGGTTCCTGGCGGGCCTTGCTATCGCAAAGATCTGTAAACCATAGACTTAATGCAGCTGTTGATCTACAGCTGCATTTCTTAACTTTTTTGACTCTTGTTTCCCATTTCACCGATCAGAGTTTGATGGCTAAAGCCCGTGACCTTGATCGTTTGGAGAGTTCCTATGAGCGAATCATCTCCTGTAAAGATGACATTCTTCCAGCAGCGCGTGCGCCCTTTGAGGTGCTTCTCATCGCGGTTGCGCCTTTCCACTAAGACTTCAATGGTAGAGCCTAGCAGCGTGGTGCGCTCTTGGGTGCATATATCGTTATAAAGCGATAGAAGGCGTTGCAAACGATCGTTCTTTACGTCTTCTGGAATGTCGTCCTGCCAGCGGAAGGCCGGGGTGCCTTTGCGGGCGCTATAAGCAAAGATAAAGGCAACAGAAAAACCGATTTGTTTAAAAATCGCATAGGTCTCTTGAAATTCCTCTTCCGTCTCTGTGGGAAAGCCAACGATGACGTCGGTACCTAGCGAGGCGTTGGGTACAATTTCCCTCAGCTGCTGCACCTTTTCGAGGTATTTCTCAATCGTATAGACGCGGTGCATCTTTTTTAAGATGCGGTTAGAACCGGCTTGAAAGGGGAAATGCACGAATTCACAGACGGAAGGAAGATCGCGGATGGCGCACATCAGCTCTTGTGTGATGTCCACGGGATGCGAGGTCATAAAGCGCACGCGCTCGAGTCCTGAGATTTTATCGAGGCGATAGAGTAGGTCGTGGAAGAGGCATTGCCCTTCGGGCTTGTCTTTGCCGTAGCTATTGACGTTTTGCCCTAAAAGAGTGATTTCCTTATAGCCTTGGTGCACCAGGCGCGCGCACTCTTCGAGGATGCTTTCGGGCGGGCGGGAAACCTCTTGTCCGCGCGTGTAGGGGACGACACAATAGGTGCAAAACTTATCGCAGCCGCGGATGATCGAGACGAAGGCTTTTACGGGATCGTCGCGCTTGGCGATGAGGTAGTCAAGGTTTTCCTCAAACTGATCGTCTGTGCGGATCTGCTGCTTTCCCGATTCAAGCACTTCGTCAAGGACCTGATTGAGATCGCTAATATTGTTTGTGCCGATTACAAAATCGACGTGGGGGAGTTTGCGGAAAAGAGTCTCTTTTTTAGCCATGGCCATGCAGCCAGTGACGCCGATGATGGAGCGCTTGTTGCGGCTTCTGCCGAGCTGGCCGATCTTTCCCATCACCTTGCGCTCGGCAAGATCGCGGATAGAACAGGTGTTGAAGATCAAAAGATCCGCCCTATCCTCACAATCGATGCGGGAGAGTCCCCTTTTTTCTAATAGGCCTACCATCAGTTCCGAGTCCAGCTCGTTCATCTGACAGCCGTAGGTCTTAATAAAAAATGTCTTAAGTGAGCGCATAAAACAAAGGAGTGTAATGTACAACGGGATCTTTTGGCAAGGCCAGTCCTAGTTCAACAAAATTAAAATTAAAAATTACCTTCCCGTGAGCGCTCTTCGGGCAAAAATGTTTGGCAAAAAATGAATAGAATAAGTAGACTGGGGCCTGAAAATTGAATTGACTTTCTATTTAGGCTTTATTCATGGATAAAAAGAAAAATACGACGATCTTGGTCAAGAAAGAGGAGGCAATCCCCCTGCGGAAGTGGTTTATCCTGGACGCAAGCGGTAAAACTCTTGGCCGTTTCGCTGCGGAGGTTGCTAAAATCCTGCGCGGAAAGCATAAAACTGATTTTACCCCCCACGTCGATACGGGGGATGGCGTGATTGTCATCAATGCGGGAAAGATCAAGGTGACCGGTGCCAAAGCAGCGCGCAAATTATACCGCTATTACACCGGCTCGATGAGCGGACTGCGGGAAATTCCTTACAACGTGATGCAATCGCGCAAGCCTGACTACATTATCTGGCATGCGGTAAAAGGCATGATGCCTAAAACGCGCCTTGGCGAAGCGCAAATGAAAAAACTGCGCATTTCCGCGGATGAGACGCACGACATGCAAGCGCAAACTCCGATCATGGTGAATATTTAAATTTAAGGATTTATGAAGGCTCAAGAATTTATCGGCACAGGTAGAAGGAAGACAGCTGTAGCATCGGTACGGCTTCGCGTAGGCACAGGTAAAATCAATGTCAATGGCAAGAAATTCGATGATTATTTCCCCAATGCCTTGCAAAGGCAAATCATTTTGTCTCCCTTGCAAAAATTCTCTACCCCTGAGCGTTACGATCTGATCGTGCGCGTTAAAGGAGGAGGAATCCAAGGACAAGTAGAAGCAATGCGCTTAGGGCTTGCAAGAGCTCTCGTCGACGAGGACGGCCACCGCCGGCAAGGACTGAAGGAATTGCGCTACCTCACACGCGATCCGCGTAAAAGAGAGCGCAAGAAATACGGCTTGGCCGGTGCCCGCAAACGCTTCCAATTCTCCAAACGCTAATCTTTATCTAGAAGAAAACTTGGTCCTAAAGAACCAAGTTTTCTTTCTCTGTGGTAAAAAATTATACCAACTCTCTTGTCTAGAGAGTGTATAAACTTTTATATTTCTGTTTAAGATAGTCGATAAATGGCATCTCGCTAAGCGGCTTGCCGGTTATTTTTTTGCATAGCTCCGTTGGAGTGTACTGCCTGCCATACTGATGAATATGCTTGTGCAGCCATTCGCGGATAAAGTCGAGATGGCCCCCAGCGACCTTTTCTTCCCACTGTGGGTAGTCTTGCTTGAAGCACTGGAAAAATTGAGAGGCGTAAAGATTTCCCAGGGTGTAGGTGGGAAAATAGCCGATGAATCCCAAAGACCAATGAATATCCTGCAGGCAGCCTTCCCCATCATACTGCGGGGCAATGCCTAGATTTTCGCGCATTTTCTCGTTCCAGATTTCTGGAAGGTCCTTGGGTTTGATCTTGCCCTCGATCAATCCTTTTTCAATCTCAAAGCGCACGATAACGTGCAAGTTGTAGGTCACCTCGTCCGATTCAATGCGGATGAATCCGGGTTTAACGGCATTGATGGCTCTATAAAAGTCTTGCAGGGGAATCGACTGGAACTGTTCGGGGAATTTTTCTTGCAGGAGGGGATAGAAGTACTGCCAGAAGGAATAGCTTTGTCCAATGAGGGTTTCCCACCAGCGCGATTGGCTCTCATCGATGCCCAGCGAAATGGGTTCGCAGAGCGGAGAGCCGTAGTACTCGGGAGGAAGCCCTCTGTTGTAAAGGCCATGCCCTCCTTCGTGCAGAACGGCAAAGATTGCAAAGAAGATGTTATCGGGATGCACGCCCGTCGTCATGCGCGTGTCTTTGGGGAACAACCCCGTGCAGAAGGGGTGTGCCGAGAGGTCTAGGCGCGCGCTTTCTTCATCAAATCCCATTTTATTTAAGAGCACGTTGCAAAATTCCAACTGTTTGTATTTGGGGCAGTAGCAATAGAGAAAGTCCTCTTTGATTTGAGGTTTAGAAAGGATCTCCTTGAGCAGCTCTTGCAAATCGAGCTTTAATTTTTCAAACAGCGCAGTCAGATACGACGTCTTGGCCTCTGGTTCGTATAAGTCGAGCAGGGCGTCGTAGGGGTGTTCTTCGAATCCCAAAATATCCGCCTTCTTGCGGCATAAAGAGACGACTTTTTCCAAATGCGGGGAAAAGGAGTGGAAATCATTATGCTGCTTTGCCGCCTTCCATGCATGGGACGCATTAGCAGTGGTCTTGGCGAAGAGCTTCACGAAAGAAGCGGGAAGCTTTACTGTGCGCAAATAATCTCTGCGCCATTCGCGCAAAGCGGCGATTTGCGAGGAAGAGAGTTTGTCGTTTTTGATCTCGCCGGTTTTGATATCGATCAGCGCATCGAGTGTTTTGGCAAACTGCTTACTCGTTTTGTTTTTGTGGATCAAATGAGCGAGGATTTCAATTTGTGAAGAGCGCAGAGTAATCGCTTCACTCGGCATATAGGTCTCTTGATCCCATTCGATGAGGGATTGTATGGAGGAGAGATAGTGCGCATTTTTTGAAAGCTCAAATAGCTTTTTGTACGAAGAGGGTGAAGAGTTCATAGTCAGTTTGCGCCTTTATCTTAACAGTGAATCGAGCGAAAATCCGTCGGGAAGAGAATCTCCCTCGCCCAGTTGTTGATAGGCGTTTTGGCATGCGGCCTTGACGAGATCTTGTAATCCTTCCAGATCCGACGGATCGACGCACTCGGGTTTAATAACAATCGAGAGCAGCTCTTTTTCTCCGTTGATTGTAACTGTGACAAGGCCATTGCCGCTTTGCCCCGTCACTATCTTATTTTTCATTTCGCTTCGTGCCATTTCTAACTGCTGTTCAAAAAGCTTGGCTTGCTTTTTCATCTTTGAAAAACCACTACCCATGTCTAAATCCTATTTTTTATAATTGATATTACCCTCTAATTCAATAGCAGCAAACTGCAGCAGCGTCTCATAGGCGTGAGCGGGTTTCGCGCTCGCTGCTGGGATTACAGGTATGCCGAAATAACCTGTAGCATCAGTTTTTGGCAGTGTTGGCTCCTTCTCAAAATTTTCCTCCTCACTGGCGCCTTGCGCGCGCACAATGGGCGCTTGTTCCAGAAGAGGATTTTGAGAAGTCTCCTCGCCAAATTCTCGATTCTTCAGGTTATTTTGGCATGCTTCTTCTTTTTGTTGTTTGTGGATTGCTCTCTCCACTGTTGGCTCTGCGCTTGCCGCAGGAATTGCAGGTGCTTCTTTTTCTTCTTCTTGCTTGTGTTCGGGGACTGCCTTCTCTGCTTTTGGCTCTGCGCTTGATGCAGCCGGCAGTGCGTGCTTATGCTCCAGATCGCTCAAACGTTTGACCAACGCTGCGTGAGACAGTCGATATTTTGAGCGAAGAATATGCAGCAGGAGCATTTCGAGAAAGATGCGCTTGAAAGGAATTTTGCCCAGCTGCTGCTGCCAGTGGATCAGATAGTCGAGAATGTACAAGCACTGCTCTTGCGTGTAGAAGGATGAGGAGGAAGCATAGCTTTCTTTTTCTGCGGGGTGAAAAACAGTAGAGGGCTGCCCGAGTTTGATGTGCAAAAGAGTGCGGTAATGGTCGATGAGCATATCGAGAAAGTAGACGGGATCTTTGCCAGAGGCGAAGACTTCTTGGGCCAGCTCCAAGGCGTAGGAAAGCGTCTGCTGGTTAAAAGCGCGGTCGAGGGCAAAAAAAACGCGCTTGGGGCTAAGGCCCAAAACGGCGTGGAGCTTTTCTACGGTAATGGGTGCCTCAACAGAGCAGATCAGCTGATCCAGCAGAGATTCTGCGTCGCGCAACGATCCTTCCGAAAGATAAGTGAGGGGATAGAAAACATCCTCCTCGCAGCTCACCTCGAGATCTTGCGCAATGCGCTTGAGCTTTTGAATCATTAAATGAGGGGCGATGCGGCTTAGGTCGAAGCGCTGGCAGCGGCTGACAATAGTGGGCAGCACCTTGTGCGGTTCTGTCGTTGCAAAGAAAAATTTCACGTGGGAGGGGGGCTCTTCCAGCGTTTTGAGAAGCGCGTTAAACGCTTCCTTTGTCAGCATGTGCACTTCGTCGATGATGTAGATCTTAAAGGTTCCCAGAGCAGGAGCGTATCCGACGGTCTCGTTAAGATTGCGGATGTCGTCGATGCCGCGATTGGACGCGCCGTCGATTTCGAGAACATCCAGAGACGAGCCCGCGTTTATCGCTTGGCAGGAAGGACATGCGTTGCAAGGTTCGCCCTCTTGCGTTAGATGCATGCAGTTAAGGGCCTTGGCAAAGACGCGGGCGAGCGTTGTTTTTCCCGTTCCCCGCGAGCCACAGAAGAGATACGCGTGTGCAAGCCGTTTTGAGTGCAGAGCGTTTTTCAAGGTGGCGACAATGGGATCTTGTCCTACAATGTTTGCAAAAGTGTGCGGTCGGTATTTTCTAGAAATGATTTGATAATTTTTACTCATCACACCCTATTTTTCCCGCTTTGTTGCATAAATAAATTGTACATCAAGCCACTAAAAGCGGAAAGGGGAAAACGGAACGCAAACAAGTAATAAAAATTTTAAACTTGCGAAAGCACAAACGCATGTTTTCCAATTTCTTCTTATGCTATGATGTAAAAAAGGATGAATGCATGCACGATCGCTCCCAAGGAGAAAATCGGATCTTCTCTCGAAAAAAGTGGCAGCATTGGTTTGGAGGGAACCAGGTAGCCAAACGCGTTTTTCTTATCTTATGTTTTCTCATCCCGCTTGCGGCCTTTTTCCACGTGCGCGAAGAGCCCATGGAAAGCTTGGAGATCGGCGTGCTTGCTCCTCGCTACGTCATTGCACAGATCGACTTTGATTTTCCTGACGAGGAAGCCACGCAGGTTCTCAAACAAGAAGCGGTCAAAGATATCGGCGCCGTCTACGGGGTGAAGGAATCGCAAGTCAAGCAGTACCGCTATTCTTTGGAAAAGAACCTCATCGACACGCAAAAGTGGCGCGAGGAGCTCCCTGAAAGCTCATTCGAAGAGATCTACGAGATCTTGGACGGAATAGAAAATGGGCTTTTAAGCGCGCGCTTTACCGACGAGCGCACCTTCCAAAGGATGAAAAAACTCAATCTCTCTATCGAAGACCTCTACTCTATCAAAGTTTCTCCGAAACACCTCGAGGATATCGCTCTTCCCAAATCCTTTTGGGAGGCTCTCGAGAAAAGCAACACATTCAAAGAAGAAGTGCATCCAGAGGCGATTGGGTACTTGGAGGCCGTGTTTTCTTCAAACAAATGGGATCTCGTCCAGGATTATGTCTATGAGCGCGCGATAAAACAATCCGTGCAAAACCATGTTCCGCAAAAGTACTCGCATGTCGATGCCGGCACACAAATTATAAAACGCGGGGAGAAGGTCGCCTCCCGCCACATCACGATGCTCTCGCACATGGCGGGCGCTTTGTCTGCATCGCGCAATCTTTGGGCGCCCTTGTCGCTGATCGGCAGCCTGTTTTTGGCAGTGTGTATTACCTTCCTTGCGCTCTTCTACCTGCAAATCTTCCATCGCGATATCTTGCGCGATCTGCGCAAATTGACACTGCTCGTCGTGGTGATGATCTTGACCTTTTTTTTTGCCAAAGCGGCGGAATACGTTCTTCTCTATGAGGGGAGAAATCTCATTGAAATTGCGCGCTTTCCGCTTCTGGTTCCGCTGGCAACACTGCTCATCGCCGTGCTGATCGACAGCCGCATCGCCTTTGTGACCTCTTTGTTTCTCATTTTAATTTTTGGCACAACGCTTGCCGTCATCGCAGTGCCCTTTTTCCTCATTAATTTCTTTGCCTCAGGGGCTACCATTTTATTTGCCCGCGAGATGCACAAGCGCAAGGAGGTCTTTTCCGTCTTTGCCAAGGTATGGATCAGCTGCATTCCTTTGATCGTGGCCTTTAATTTAAGCGAAAATGAACTCTGGAGCGTGAACGTACTGACGGATTTGGCCAGTAGTTTTGCCTTTCTGGCTGCCACATCAATCATCGTAATCGGGCTTCTGCCCATACTGGAATCCATTTTTCACGTGATGACGGACATGACCCTCATGGAATACATGGACCCCAACAATCCCCTCCTCAGGCGATTGAGTTTGGAAGCGCCCGGCACCTATCAGCATTGCCTCGTCGTCGGCAACCTCGCCGAAGCGGGCGCTAGGGCTATTTCTGCCAATGGGCTGTTTTGCCGCGTCTCCACCCTGTACCATGACATCGGCAAGCTGTTCAATCCTCACTATTTCACGGAAAACCAGCTCAGCGGTTTTAACATCCACCTGCTCTTTACGCCTTTAGAGTCCACGCACGTAATCATCGCACACATTCCAGAAGGAGAGGCGCTTGCGCGCAAGTTTCACCTGCCGCAAAGCTTCATCGACATCATCCTCGAGCATCATGGCACAACCATGGTCTATTACTTTTATTGCAAGCAAGTGGAGCAAATGGGTGGCGATCCCACCAAAGTCAACAAAAAGCTTTTCCGCTATCCCGGTCCCAAGCCCCGCTCTAAAGAATCAGGCATTATCATGATTGCCGACACTATCGAAGCGGCTTCCCGCTCGATGGAAGAGGTGACAGAAGAAAGCGTAATGGACATGGTCAATCAACTCGTCAGCGAGAAAATCGACGATGGGCAGTTCGAAGAGTGCCAGCTTACCTTCGAAGAGCTCGGCCACGTCAAGAGGGGCATCGTCAAAGCTCTCATGGTCACCCGCCACCTGCGCGTAAAATATCCCGAGCGTCATTAAAGATTTTAAAAAGTTATACCTAGTTATATAGTAATTTAAAACAATATTGAGAAAATCTCCCGCGTCGGCTTTGCAGAAAATTTTTCGTCTTCGCTCGCGCCTTGTACTCGTACAATGGTCGCTCGCTCCAGACAAAAAATTTTCGCAGCCTCCTTGCATAT
>DASXPV010000023.1:0-1633 GCA_036493355.1 Rhabdochlamydiaceae bacterium | reverse complement strand
TGCCCCATAGGCATTAAGTTAAGAGGGAGTGACAAGCAAGGGCTCCTTCTGGCATCATGAGAAAAACATAGACCATGATACCAGGAGGGAGCAGTTAAAGGTGAGTGTAACACAAGTGATGAAACAATACCAGTCGATATTGGAAGAAGAAGTTCGAGAAATTGCCTATAGAACCGGTGCAGTAAAGAGAAAAGGGAAACTGGATGCAGCAACGTTAGCACAGATGACAATCTTTGGATTTTGGCAAGACCCAGAGATCCGTTTCAGTGGATTGGCGCAAATAGGAGGGAGGAGAGAAGTTCATGTGACAGAATCAGCAATCAGTCAACGTTTTACGCCAGCATGTGCCACGATGTTCCTGGAAATCATGCAAAGGCTAGCAGAAGTGCGATTAGAGAGTGAGAAAGTTGATATTCCTCTCTTAAAACAGTTTTCGGCGGTAATTGTAGAAGACAGTACATCAATCACTTTACCAACAGAACTTGCAGACATATGGTTGGGATGTGGAGGAGGAGAAGGAGCAAGTGAATCAGGAGTAAAAGCCTTCGTCCAGTGGGACGTGACGTGCGGGGAATTGTTTGGCCCTCGGCTTTCGAACGCTCGTATGAATGACCATAAGACTCCGTTTGAGATAGAAGAATTACCAGAAGGATCATTATATATTGCAGATCTTGGATTTTTTGCTATTGAAAGGTTTTGCCGAATAGCAAAGGATAAAATTGGTAAAAGATATTTTGTGTCACGTTTACAATCAAAGACGAACTTGTATCATCGTCGTGGACATTGCATTGAGTTAGCTGGGATACTTCCAAAACAGATTGGACAGGTACGTGAAATAGGAGCTGTTCTTGGACAGAAAAACGGCGTGCCAGTTCGCGTGATTATGCTCAGAGTTCCTGAAGAAGTGGCAGAAGAACGGCAAGAACGTCTACGCCGGAAAGCACAAAAAAACGGAGATATTCCAAGTGAAGAAATTCTAGAATTGGCACATTGGACGATTGTCATCACAAATAGTCCCAGAAAACGTGCAAATTATTCAGAGATTCTGGTATTACTGCGATTGCGCTGGCAAATCGAACGACTCTTTCGGCTCTGGAAGGAGCATGCAAAAATCGATGAATGGCGCACAAAGAATCCATATCGCATTCTTTGTGAATTTTACGCAAAAATGTGCGCAATGATTATCCAGCAATCGTTCATACAAGAGGGGTGCTGGCTCGATCCACTGCGCAGTCTCGTCAAAGCGGCGGACTGCCTCCGTCGTGAATGTAATCGGATTATGGTCGCTTTTTATGAGGGAAACCTAGAAAAGACGGTACAATCTATCTTGCGCACATTGCGCTCTGGATGTCGTATTGAGCGTCGAGCTGCTTATCCTAGTACTGCTCAGCTTTTACTGGATGGCTTGGACTGGCAGCTCGAATTGCTCTTAACTTAATGCTTATGGGTCAGGTCACACTTCTGACCTTCCTAATCTCCTCTCAGACCATGTCCTAGTGAGCTGTAGGATCACTCTGCATTACTCCAAAGGTATTACTTCAGTATCCTTGCAGTAGGCTAGCCAACCAATCTGTGGGACGGCCATCTTCGGAAAAACTACACTGCCTTAATGAGCAGAGAGGAGAGCGCTTTC
>DASXPV010000021.1:0-21201 GCA_036493355.1 Rhabdochlamydiaceae bacterium | reverse complement strand
ACGTCGTAAGACGTGCAGTGGGGCGT
This sequence comes from Rhabdochlamydiaceae bacterium, assembly GCA_036493355.1. Classification (GTDB taxonomy): domain Bacteria; phylum Chlamydiota; class Chlamydiia; order Chlamydiales; family Rhabdochlamydiaceae; genus JABDFI01. The sequence goes on along the minus strand of DASXPV010000021.1, from coordinate 21,175 downwards.
GGGGGGATTCAGTGCTCTGCACGGCCCCCCGACGAGCACGCGACCTTTTGCAAAGCGAGGTGAAGCGCAAGATGGCAAGCGGGAAACTAGCCGTAAGGACTTGTTTCCGACATGTAGAAATAGAGGTGCTTCTCAAGAATTGATTAACTCTGCATGTCGATTGAGGTGCTTCTCAAGAATTGATTAACTCTGCATGTCGATTGAGGTGCTTCTCAAGAATTGATTAACTCTGCATGTCAATTGAGGCGCTATCTGAAAGTTATACTTTAGACCTTTTCATAACAATGCAAACTTAGTCATTAAGAGTGTGAGGGCGCTTGCGCTTTTTGTAGGGGACGTAGGCCTGTTTACCGTAGACGACTTCGTGCAAGTCTTCAATGGCCATGAAGGCGGAAGGGTCTTCGCGGAGGACGATTTCTTTGAGTTCCGATAAGTCCAAGCGTTCCACGATGACAAAGAGGATTTCGCGCGTGTTGCCTGAAAATCCTCCCTTACCGTGCATAATGGTCAACCCTAAGCCCAGCTCGTTCATGATCGCATTGCCCAGCTCTTTGGGCTTGGAGGAAATAATGAGCGCCGATTTAAGTTCATCTAGGCCTACAATGACCAAATCCATCATTTTAAAGGCGACGATGTACATCATTAACGAGCGCAGGGCAACGTGCCAATCTTGAAAGATCCAGCCATAGGCTGCGAAGATAAAGACATTGATGAAGAGAACGACCTGACCTACGGTAAATCCCTTTTTGCGATTGATGAGCAGGGCCAAGATTTCTGTTCCATCCAAACATCCGCCGTGGCGGATGATCATCCCTGCGCCGATGCCGAGCAATGCACCGCCAAAGACGATGACTTCCAGGGGATCGTCGATAAAAGCCGGCAGGGGGCGCAAGACAAACAAAAAGCCCGCAAAGAGCAGCACGGCAAAAAGCATGTGGATGACAAATGTGCGGCGTATATAGGCGTAGGCTAAATAAATGAAGGGCAAGTTGAGAAGCAGCAGCGTCCAGGAGAGGTAGTTATCTCCCCAAAGCCGCGCCACGATAAGGGCAACGCCTACGACGCCTCCGTCAATAAGCTGATTGGGCACTAAAAAAATGCGGATGGAGACGGCGGTTAAAAAAGCGCCCACGGCAAGCCACAGAAATATCGAGGCGGTGTGTCTAAAAGAGCGCGGAGCGTGAGAGGCCGGCATAAGGTATCATCCTTTACTAAAATCTCAATTTGCAAAAAATAAAAAAAAACCGGTTATAATGCCAGAGGTAAATGCAAAACTCGCTAAAGAGACGTTCTCTAAGAGATTCGCGGGAGACGGGGCTTGAACCCGCAACTTCTGCCGTGACAGGGCAGTGCTCTAACCAATTGAACTACTCCCGCATTGGTGCCATTGGGCGCAACAGGACTCGAACCTATGACCACCTGTGTGTAAGACAGGCGCTCTACCAACTGAGCTATGCGCCCGATGCAAAATGAAATAATAGGCTACTCGGTTCATATGATTAATCTCAAGCACTTTGTACTCGTACTATCACTCTTCCTTCTGGGGATGCTTTCCGGTTGCTCTCCGAGCTCTTTAGAAGACTATCGCTTGGAAGGGGAGGCGCGCTGCAGGACTCTCCTAGAAGAGCTGCAGAAAATCCACAATCGAGAGCAGTTGGTAAAGGCTGCGCCTCATCTTAAAAAATATTTTAACAATCTGGTCACTCTTATGATCCATGCTAGAGAGTTCCAGGAAACCCATCCCGATGAGACCCCGGGCTTATCAACGGAAAGTAACGCGAGCAGCGAGCTGGAAGAAGAGCTGCGCCGGATCTACGCCATAGAAGGTGCCCGGGAGATTATCGAGCGGGCCCAGCAAGAGGCCCTCGTGCGCTTGGACGCATTTGAAAGGGCCAGAAGCAAAAGGCGACAAGCAATTTCTTGAATTCATTCTATTAATTATCAACTATTTACATTTCAATTAAACAAGATAACTACATTGACTTTTTTATTATTAAAAGTTATAATTAATTAAAAATTTAATTAGGTATTAACATGTCGATTAAACCAATAGGTAGCAAGCCGGTAGTATTCTCTTCTCTGGGCGCTAAGCCGAATGTCAAGCATTTCGCAAGCTCTGCCTCGCGAAAAAAAACACTTTTACCTGAGCCTCCGCAACCACCACCTCCTCCCCTCTCTCCTGAATTGGAAAATCTATTAAAGCAACTAGAGGAACATCCCCCGGTTTATCCTTTAGTGCCGATGGGTCATGGGCTGACAGCCCATTTTTTGGGCAGCCGTTTTATTAAAGGCAGGTTGATGAATGGGAAATCACTAGAAGGTGGACAAAGATATGACATCATCCCTTGGTTCTCGACACTGTTGAACGATGCCCTGAAAGAAGAGGATGTGACGCAGGAGGAAAGACGCGAAATTAATGCTCTACAGGTCTGTTTGTCCCAGATGCTGGAAGTGGAAGCAGTTCATAAAAAAATAGTCAATTATCGCACGTGGGAGGAGCGCGCCGCGCTCTTTTCCGAATGGATGACCTATCGCCTGGCACGCGTGGAAGTGGGCGAGAGTTATACCGTCTACGGAGGGTGGACAAAGCATAGTATGGTCTATGAAATCATTCGGGAATCAAAAGACTCTTTTTTCCTGCGGATTTATAATACCGGAGGAGGTGTAGAGAATCATCCTCAAATAGAGGAGGACTTCAATGACCAAAACATGCAGGTTCTCACCACACATTCCATCCCTGCGGAAAAGCTCTTATGTGAAACCCTCTGGCAGATCTATTTCGAGCATATGTGGGGATCCAAACCTAAATCAGAGGGCGAGTATGTAGTTCCATCCGATGTGGAATCGGTTTATAATTGGATATATGCACTTGACCCCGATCTTCAGTCACTTTCTCTTGCAATGGCTGGATCGGATGAAATTGCTTTTCGCAGAGCTCAACGAGCAGGCATTTGCGGGGTTGAATCTCTTTGGCTTTTTTTAAAAGAGAAAATAACGCGCAGCCATTCTCCAGCTCTGTATACGCGCTTGCGCAGTACCATGCGTGAAATGGACTTGCGCTACTACGATGCCTATTTAGTCTCTAACGATCTCCTTCCTCAAGAGCTATCTTCTGAGGCACCTCATTTTCTTAGTGAAAAAGAAGTGAATGAAAACCTAGGCGCTCTAGAATTGCTTGAAGAATTTGCCGATCGCTTATCCCGAGAGACGCTGCGCAATATGCGCAAAGGACGCGGAGAGAGCGAACAGACAAAAATTTTGCGGATCAATTACCTAAATGCATTAAAGCAACGGATTGGGAAACGCAGAGAAGAGTGTTTCTGCGCGTTAAAACAGATGCTGCATATCTCATTTGTCGACAGGCCTGCGATCTCTTTATCTCCTACTGTTTCTCCAAAAAGTAGTTCATCCCAGTCAGCTAAGGAAATGCAAGAAAAAATAGATCCCTGGCAGCATCTGATAGCATGGCCTGCTCCGGCAGATTTGCTTAAAACATTAGAAATGCTTCTCCCAGAATTAGATCGTGACCAGGGAAATTATAATCTGGATAATGATTATGGTTTCGACCTTTTAATTTTTATATTTAAGCAAATGCCCTCTGCAAGTGATTCCTATTGGAATGCCATTGTCCAGAGTCCGGATACTGCCGGCCAAATCATGAAATATCTTGTTAAGCTTAGCAATTTTTATATGTATCGCTCTCAACAGAGTGACGTAGTGAACCAAGCTGATTGGCACTTCTTTTACATGCAAAAGATCTTGGCGATTCTTTTAAGACTCTCTGAAAACGATCCCATTATGAAAGGTGCAATCGTTGACGTTACAGGAGTAGAAGAGAGTGCTTTTAATAATACGAAATGCATTTTTACCACAGATGTTTTTGCAGATTTGCAGGTTCAACGGACGCGACTTTTTTTAGAAAAATATGAAAATGCTAATAAAGATAAAGTTCCCTTATTTGTACATTTTAATAAGTTAACCTATTTCCCACATCAGACTACTTTAAAGATAGAAAAGAATTTTAAAGAGGATCCTACTCTAAAATATTTATGGGACAATATCCCTTCTTCAGCAAAAGCGAAAGTAGTCAAGGACTATCAAAATGGCGATCCCTCAATCGAAGTTCCTGAAGGATTAATATTAGCCCGTCTCATCGTCCATGGGGGTATTTCTCCAGGATACTATGCGCTCCAAGCGCATATGCTCAATATGATGGAACTGTTTCATGGCGGTCTTGGTTGGGCAGGCAGACGTTTTTCTCACAAAAGGCAGAAAATTGAAAATGAAGAAATGTGGGAAAAAACGCGCAGTTCGATTCTAAGCTTTAATGTTTCTTACATACTCACTAATTTTGAGGGTGAAATATCTAATCGCTTGCTGACCCATCTTATTGGAAGCAAGACTTCTTTGAAGCAAAGAGAAGGATTAATGCAGTGGCCGTCTTCCGAAAAAGGAATTTTGGAAGCGGAAGAAGAGTGCGAAGCTGTTCTGCGTCAAAGTATGCTCTGCTCTGAGGATAAAGGACATCAATTGTTTAAAGCAATTCTCTACTATTCCCGCAATCGCCATCTTTTAAGAGAGCACATAGAACAAGTCAGGCTTTCTAGCTTGCTGCTGGAACCGGGAATATTAGTCGAGCAACTGCAAAAAAATCCCGATCTTTTTACTCACTTGGCCACGTTTATCAAACGGGGCTACAGTGCGTTTAGCCAACAAAAAAGCGATTTATCTACAGCGCTGTTTTTCTTGCGCTTGAGCAGTCAAATAGAAAGCTATGCCAAAGCGGTCGGGCTATCTGAAGGGGATATCAACCACAAGCAATTGCCTTCCCTTTTAAAAGAATTGCGAAGGTTGTGGAATACAACTGAGGACTTGCCCTTGCAGGAAAAGCAAAAAGTGCAAGTTGTCCTTGCCAGAGAGGGCCTTGCCTATTGCGGAAGAGGATGCACTATCTTCACAGAATATCTTCCCGATTTGCTCAAGTACCACTTATTTGTAAAAGAATCGCTATTCCATGAAGAAGAAAACAGGGAAAGAAATAATCGCTTAAAAGCGGAAGAAAGACAGGGAAGAGTTTCTCTTGCGCTCGCCCTTGTCTGGTTGCCCTTGCAAAATACCTCTGACTTTATTTCTGCGCTCGAAGAGATTTTAAAGATTGATTCAGATTCTGAAAAAGTAATCTGGGATTTTAGCAAAATGCCCACCATTTCCAGCGCGGATGGAAAATATGTGATCGACCTTATGAAAGGGGAAGTATTTATCCAGGGAAAAAATGTCCTTCTTGAAGTTCCTTATCGCTTTGCATGGAATGATACCTGGAAAAAAATGTTCCCTAATTCGCAAGAGATACACTCTATCTCTATTGAATATGTTTCGCAATCACATGTTAGATTGTTTTTCTGCGATCGCAACAATACCTCTTATATAGCTGAACGTAATGTTTTAGAAGAAGGAGGATCCAAGCTTGCATTTTACAGGAAATGTCCCGACGGCTCTTATTTAAAGTCTTGCGATCTTGACAAATTGCCAGAAGGCATCGAAGGTATCGTAAGCAATGGCAGTTTTCCCTGGTATAATGAAAAAGACGGGACGTTCACCTTTTTTGATGCTTCCGCTCAAGTTACCCATATTTATAAAGAGGGTGCGCTAATAGAAAAGAGCACCGGTTATATCGCCCTCGACGCTAATCCAGAGGAAGATTTTTTATATAGCCGATTGAAAGCATTTGATCCTGCAGCCCAAATATGGCAAGACCCTAAAGGAGGAAAGGGGCGCATCGACTTTCCTAATGCAGATTTAACTCTAAATATCACTGAAAAAGGAGGCATTGAAGGAACGGGGTCATTGGCGGGATTTTATCTAGCGGATAACCAATATGTGCGTTCGCTTACAGGCTTTTCCCATTATCTGGTATTAGAACATGGTATCACGGGAGAAAAGCGCGTTCTGCTTTCCTATCGCAAACAAGAGGTGCGAAAAGACTATGCCAGCGCTCTTTTTTTGAAGCAAGAGTCTTCTTGGATCGAAGGCTTTACAGGCTGTGGAACCTATAGCATTCAGCGTGGAAAGAAACAGCGCTTATATAGCGATTCTCTAAAGGATAGGCTGTATTTGGCCCATTGCTACATGAAACAGGGACATTACGATAAAGCCTTTGTGATTTTAGACAAACAGGCTAGAAAATTAACTCCTTATGATCCAGACGAAAGGACTTTGCTTCAAGAATTTTTAAATGCAAGCTCTGATGCAATGCTGTACAATTCTTGCACAGCATCCCTACTGCGTTTGAAAGTGTTGGCCTTATTGTGCGAGAATGCAAACCTGGGTAAGGTTACTCCTAAGAATGAAAAAGAAAAGAGAAGGCTCGATAACCTGGATAGGGGTTATAGTTTTTCGCGAGATAGAATAATTGATTATAAAAATTATCTCGATCAATTCTCCACTATCCCTGAGAAAATGCGCTTAACCGCAGAAGAAGATGCTTTGCTTGAAAAGGTCATTCCCGACTACGCGAAGACAAAGCAGTCCGCATTGGGGTTAGGAGATAAAACAGCTGCTATTTACATTCCAGAGAAATCCAACTGCTCTTCGAGAAAAAGAGAAGAAGGGGTTCTTGATTCATTTACGAAATCTGTTCTTTTTTTTAATATATCTCATTTTCTCTATTCACCTGCCGATGAGCATTTTTTTTCTAAGAATCTCCTTCCCATCGAATCACCTCCATCAACAATTGAAAAGCAGTTTTTCAGTTTATATGCTATAGCGCGCTCGGCAGGGGGAGATCCAGTGCTAAAAGAAAATCGCTTAAGATTAGAGATCTGGATTAACAGCTATCAACCGCATGATGGGAGTGATGCAATTAAGAAATTTTTGCAAGCTGTGTTGCGAGTCCCGAGATCTCATGTAGATGAATTGCCCGAGCCACAGCAGTTATTATCTGTTTTGAGCAAACAAGATGAAGCAAGTCGAATAGCATATGAAAAAATGCGCATAGCCCTTGAATCTGCAACACCTGCTGCAAAAGGTCCTCTACCTGGTATTCCTAAAAAGAAAAAAACGGGCTATAAGAATCGCGCTATTGTACAATCTCAACTGCCTTTTGACCCTATTACACCCAAATCTTCTATCGATAGCGGTACTGTTGAAATCCCTTCTCCTGCACGCTTTTCTTCTTTATTTACTTCTACTACAAGAGAAAATACAGACCCTATCCTTCTTGTTAATCCCTTAGTTAAGGTTGCCCCAAGGTCCTTTTACGCTCAATCCTTCCAAGAGATGCAGACCAGCATAGAGAGCCATCAGAAGGAGGAAGGGGAATTGTTCGAATGGAATATCGAGGACGCTCACCTACAGTTCATCGGGGAAATGCTGCAACACGATATCGGAGCTTTAGCAGGGCAGATCCGCCATCGCAAGAAGCATCTTCTGGCGATAGCCAATACTCTGCCAATAACCGATCTCGAGCTGCAGGAAAGAATGCTCGAATGGCAATCAAAGACAAAAGCTATTGTAAAGATAAGCGAAATAGAACTCCTATTCGCAAGAGGTGACCGCAACGCTTATTTAAGGGCCAATCCCTCTCTCTCTTCCGAGCAGATCAATGCTCTTTATCAAGAAACCAGGGAGTGGCTCATTTTAGCCACTGCCCAACAGAAAAGCAGGCGGGCCGCAAAGATCATTAAGCAGATAGAGCAGTCTAAAGATGCTGCTACTCGAAAAAGCTTGATTCAGCTGCTGCAACAGGAGCTCTCATCCACGCGCGCCTTTGAAGTAGAGGATTATCCTCCGCTGCTCGTACTGGAACACCAGCGCGACCTTCTCTTGCGCAAATCACAGGTGGAAGATTTTGAGAATTTAAAGAAGGGCAAAACGGATAAAATCTCGGAAATCATCATGGGTAGTGGAAAATCCGATGTTTTGCTGTTCGCCTTGGCCTTTGCCCTGGCTGATGGAGAAAACCTGCTCTTTTCCATTATCCCCCAAGAGCTTTTTTCCACGGATGCCCCCAAATTGCAGCGCTATGCGCAATTGTTCTATGGGCAGGAAGAGGTATGCGTCAATTGGAAAAACACGACCCTGGAGGGGTTAGAAGAATTAGAAAAATCCCTTAATAAGATTCGAGAAAAGAGGGGGTTTGTCGCCGTCACGGCAAAAGAGCTGCACGATTTTTACCTTGCCGAGCAGGAGGTCCAAAGAAGATATTATGTCGCACCAAACCAGGACGATTTTTCTCTATTGAGGGCCTTTAGGACAGTGAGACGGTTAGTTAAGGAACATGGTTGCGCGCTTATCGACGAGGTAGATTCGCAGCTGAGATGCTCATTTGAAGTGTTAAAATCCTTAGAAAAACCAAAAGCCATCGATCCAATCTATCGCAAGATTACGTCCACATTTTTTGAAATTCTCACGACAGAGGAGCGCATTACCTCGCAAATCTATTTTGAATGGTCAAAAGAGCATCCTTCGACAGCTAAACTCTATATTAAGGAACGAGATACTTCTTTCTTAGTAGAAGAGCTGGCGCATGCCCTTCTTTCTCGCCAAGATCTTGCCCAATGCGGAATCCATTTTTCTACTGGCGATCGCGCGGCGATCTTGCGCTTTCTCACCTCCCCTCCAGGATCTGATAGGGAACTTCCCTCGGGATTAGATGAGGTAACGAAAAATGCCTTCTCCTATGCGAAAAAGCAGCTGCATGTCATCTTGCCGAACTGTTTGGGAAAAATTTATGAACAGAGTTATGGATTAATTCCTGGGAAAAAGGGAAAGGCGCCCTCCCTTCTCCCCGTTCCCTGGAGAGGCGCTCGCTGCCCGCAAAAGCGCTCGCAGTTTGCCTGCTATGATGAAATAATGGCCTTTGCCTATCAAAGCTATTACAGCAAAGAAATTTCTCCCTTATTGTTAGAGGAAATTACAGACAAACTGAGAACCCAGGCTTGCTTGGAGTTAGAATCAGCCCCTATATTAGACAAGGCAATCGAGCAGACCCAAGGATATCAGCGCTATGCCGCATTAATTGGAGAGGACTTGCTGAAACAATTTCCCCATTTGACACAGCTTACAGCTGCGGACATCGCCCATCTTGCCAAGGCAATAAGCAGTGAACCGGCAAAACTCAATTTCTTCATCAGTGAGCATGTGCTGCCTGCCATTTTCACCTATCCTGCTTTTATCCGCAGCAACGGCCATTCTTTAGTCAAGCAATTTGGACAGGCTATTGGCGTTTCGGGAACAGTAAATAAAGATCGCCATACATTCCATAGACGGTTTGATGTGAGCTTAGACCCTGCGATTGTGGGGAAAACCCTTGTCCATTTGAATAAAGAACCTGCGCCGATTATTTTAAAAAATGCCGATTCGCAGGAACAACAACTCATTACATTGCTAGAGACATGTGGATTTGTTCCACATGCTATCATAGATGCGGGTGCGCTATTTAAGGATATTCCTCCTAAAAGAGTTGCAGAGATTCTCTTGGCCTTTGGCAAAAAGCAAAAACCTCCCATTACTTCTGTGGTCTATTACGACGGCAATAAGAGGCTTATATTAAGCGATGGCTGCAGCAAGCCAGAACTCTATTTTCCCTCGGATTTTGATGACCCTGTACAGCGCATTACCTTTTACGATCAAAAGCGCACCATCGGGGCCAATATCAAACAGACTCCCTTGGCCCGCGCTTTAATGACGGTGAACAAGGAAATTAACCTCCAGCAGACGATGCAAGGCGCATGGCGCATGCGCGGTTTAGACAAAGAGCAGAGCGTGACTCTCGTCTGCTCGGAGGATATGGTAAATATTATGCATAGCCTTAGCGGTTCTTACTTCTTTGAACTGACGACGGCCGCTGTTATCTCATACGTTAAACATGTCGAGATCAACAAGCAGCTGGAAGATAATTGCAAGGCGCTCTTCCAACAGATTCACGTGGAATTCATCAGCACCTGTCAAGATATTATAGATACTCTCCGCATAGGATATTCCCTAAAACATCCCCTTGTCCAGAAGGCTGCTTTGGAATTAAGCAACATGATGATCACTCAATACGACGAATCTTATTTTGAGCATTACGGAAAGCCCCAAAATCTGCTTGCCTCGCAAGATGTACTCTATGAGCATGTAGAAAATATGCGCGCGCGCCTTGCGCAGTGGAGTGAAAAATATGCTATTCTTTTCTCCAGTGCAAAAAGCGAAGAGGCTTTTGAGGAAAGGATGGGCAATTGTTTCTCATTATTTTCCGACTCTATTTCGACTTTTGAAATGGAAATGACTGCGCTAGTTGTGAAAGCTACAGATCCTAAAAGTATGACCATTACCCCCACTCTTCCCAGCCATGCATCTCTCTCTCAAGCCAGCGAGATTGAAATCGAACAGCAGCAAGAGCTGCGACAGGAGCGAGACAATCTCATGCAAGTGGAGCAAACGGCAGCGAGTAAGAGGGCTACGAGAAAGTGCGATTTACCCTTCGAGCCGTGGAAGAGCGATTCTTTTGCCTCTTGGCAAAAAGAGGGGGCTTTTAGACCCTTCGAAACTTCGAAAGAGTCAGATGAGACAAATCCCTTTGTTTGCGTTTCCACTGCACTTGCTAACAGCAAATATCCTGGGGATGAAAATATTTTAAAATTCAGCCCGCATTTACTCGTCTCGTTGAATGCCGCTTGCTCCGATATGACAAAGCTTCCTTTTTACGGATTGCAAAAGATATTGGAATGGGTGCTGTTTGTTCAGGATAAGGACGATCCCTCTCATATGCAACTGCTTCTTTTATCGCGAAAAGAAGCGGAACACTGCATGCAAGCTCTCAGCGCCGCGCGAAACGATCCAGACATCCATCCAGATACGCTGCGTTTTAACATCGCTCTGTTTTCGCCGCGTCTTCATGGCATGAAATACGAGGATGGATTTTATGAAATGGGCAAAGCGGTTATCGATACACAGTTGCTTTTTTCTTCTCCCTATTCGAGTGTGCTTACCTATTTTGAAAAGCTGATTGTTCAAGCCAAATTTGCGATGGGGGAATGCGCCCTTTACACAGAAAAAGAGCAAACTTATTTACATCAGTGGCTTGATGGAGTTGGCAAAAGAGACGCCGAAAGAATGTTTAAAGAAGGCTTTTTGCCCGGGTCGCTGCAAACCTATCACAACTCGATTTTGGAAAAGACTTTGCACTCTCTTCATGAAGAGGACCCTTTCTTCTTAGAGGACGACATTCTGCTGCCTCCGCTTGAACCTCCTCCACCTCCTCCACCTCGGTTATACTTGCCCAAGCCTCCAAAACTTGTGACCAAACCGGGCGTGAGAATAACAATGGACGAAAGAAGACAAGAAAAAGAAGCCAATATCAATTGGCTTTTTCAGCAGTGGCCAAGTTCACTCTTACAGAAACAAAAGGTGCGCGCTATTTTAGATCAACAGCAATGGTTCTATGTACAGGCATTAGTCGATAATCCCCAATTTAGGGAAGTACTCGATAAATTGGCTAGCGCGGAATAAAGAGCTGATCGAAACGCTGCTTGTGCTGTTGTAATACATTATAATCCGTCATCTCATTGACATTGATTGGAACGGCAGCGCCATAGCCTTGCTGAAGTAGGTAGACGTCGCTTTCTTCGTGTTCCTCATGCTTTGACCATTTGCCTCCCAACCAGTAATAAGGATGCCCTTCGGGGTGGATGCGCTTTTCGACCGATTCTATCCAGTAGCCCATTCCCTGGCGTGCTAGCTTGATACCTCGAATAGTTCCTTCCGGAAAGTTCACGTTGAGAAAGGTGCCAGGAGGCAGAGGATACTCGAGGATCTGCTCCACCATCGGCTGAATAAAGGGCTCCACGGCTTTATAGTCCGGTGAGTGAAAATCAAAGCAGGAAAAGGCAATCCCGGGGACGTTTTTTAAAGCTCCTTCGATTATGCCCCCCACCGTGCCGCTGTAAAAAATATTGCGGCCTAAATTAGCCCCTCGGTTAATACCGGAGAGGATGAGATCGGGCTGCTGATCGAGCAGAAAGCCCATGCCCAGCCGTACGCAATCAGCGGGTGTTCCATTGATCAGCCAGGCGGGTGTCCCTCTCTCCCATAGGACAGCTTGGGGGTGCAAGGGGCGGCGCAGCGTGATGGCCACTCCTTTACCCGATTGTTCGGATTCGGGGGCGATGATATAGACATCTGCGAAATCGACAAGAGTGGCCCAAAGGTGCTTTAATCCCGGAGCCGAGATGCCATCGTCATTAGTGATTAAGATACGTGGTTTTTTTGTCATAAGCAAAAATCATACCCCAAATGACAATAAGACACAATTATTTGGAAATTTTTTTTGAATTCAAAACTTTCTTGTTATTTGTAAGCTTTGAAATGAAGAGAATACAAAACAAACTCAGGATAAAAGAGGGGATGAGCGAGGGGATTGATTTATTGAACAAGTGCCAGACTGCTGCAAGAATTCCTCCAGATAAAATGCCGCACCAGGCACCATATTTGTTCACCGACTTGGAATAGAGCGAGATGAGCAATAAAGGCCCAAAGCTAGCTCCCAGTCCCGACCATGCATAGAGGACAAGGGAATAAATAGTGCTGAATTTGCCAAAGGCGATAATAAATGCAAAAATGGTGACCAGAATGACGCCTGCGCGCGCAACGAGCAGCAGCTCTTTTGAAGAAGCCTGTTTGCGAATCAGTCTTTTGTAAAAATCTTCCGTAATATTAGAGGAGAGGACGAGAACTTGCGAACTCATGGCATTAATGGTGGCAGCTAACACGGCGCAGAGTAAAAAGCCGACGACAAAGCTGGGAAAAGATTCGCGGACCATTTCGATGAAGACGCGCTCAGGATAGGTGATGCCGGAGGAAAAATAGGGGATGGCGACCAAGCCGACGATGGTGGCTCCGAAAAGGGATAAAACCATCCAGGTCATGCCGATCCATTTGGATTTGGCAATTTCATTGACATAGCGAATGCCCATGAACTTAGTAATGATATGCGGCTGGCCGAAGTATCCCAGTCCCCAACCGGCTGTCATTCCGATGATTTCGAGCCATGTCTTGGCTGAAAAGTTGGGAAAAAAACTCAATAGGAGGTGTTTGTCAGCTGCTACTTCTCTTACGGCATGCCATCCTCCCACTTTGGGAAGGATGTAAAAAGGAACAAAGAAGATAACCCCCAGCAAAAAGAAACCTTGGAATAAATCGATCCAGGCGAGGGTGACATATCCCCCGGTAAAGACGTAGGGAATGACGACTAAAATCCCTAGAATAATACCGATTACGTAATCGATATTAAAGAGATTTTCCATTAAAAGTCCCAATCCCACTAGAGCGGCGGATATGTAAATCGTATAGAAAAACAAAGACATGAGAGCGGTAAACACGCGAATAGTGCCCGAGGTGTCGGACAGCCTATGCTCAAAAAATGAGGAAAACGTCAAGCTATTGTATTGTTCGGTGGCGACCCGGATCTTGGGCGCGATCAGCTGCCAGTTGAGATACATAAATACGAGCAATCCCACCGCTGTCCACGCATTAAAGAGACCGCCAGTAAAGATAACCGCGGGATAACCCATGAAAAGCCAGCTGCTCATATCGCTCGCATGGGCGGCCAACGCTGTCAACCAATAGTTCATAGACCTGCCGCCGATGATGAAATCGCTGGCGGAAAGATGACGTCGAAAAGAAAAAATGCCAATGCTAATTAGAATGGCAAAATAACAGATAATCGCAAGGAGTGTATATATGTTCATCTTGATTTTATAATACTCATATATTCTTTATATACAAGTATATTAATCCCTTTTTTGCGCTTTTGTCGAACCATAGGCAAAGGAGGCATGGGATAGATTGGTGCGCACGTTGGGAAACAGCTTTTCCACGTGGGCCACGAGATTTTGTGTCTCTTTGCGCAAAGAGTGCTGTCCGATGGGGCATTGGCAGACAATGCGCGCAAAGCCATACATTTGAGAAAATTCCCGCAGCAGCTCTTCTGGCACATAGATTAACGGGCGGATGATAGTCACCCCGTAATCAAACATATCCAAGCGCGGGAGCATCGCTGCGAACTCCCCCTTGTGGCAGAGGTTCATGAGCAGCGTGTAGATGCTGTCCTCTCGATGGTGGCCGAAAGCCACTGTTTCCGCTCCCACTTGTTTTGCCGCCTCGAAAATCAAAGAGCGCCGCTTACGCGAGCAGCTGTAGCACTCTGTCGGCTTTTCTTGCTTTGAAGGGCATACGATGAAATTGACCTCGAGCTGATCGCAGATCTCCCTCAAGTAGCTCTTTCCCACTCCGGCCCCGCAGGAATACTCTCCTCCCACGTGAATGGCATGTAGCTCGATCGGCGGAAAGCCGCGCCCTGAGATAGCATGCAGCATGAAGAGCAGGCTTAAGCTATCTTTGCCTCCACTGAGCGCCACTGCGAGCTTTTTCACATTTTTCAGCATCGCGAACTCATAGAGCGCTTTGCGGCACATGCTCTCTATCTTTTGCCCCAAGCCACTCCATGGCGGGCGCGCTAAAGGAATATGAGTAGTTAATTTTTGATTCATGGCTAGGCCTCTAGTATCCCACGCGGCCCCTTTTTAGTGGACAAAATCCTTCAGGTTAAGATAAACTTTTAGCTCATTATATAGAGGTCTTATGGAAAAAATCGGTCGCAACGATCCCTGTCATTGCGGTTCAGGGAAGAAGTACAAAAAGTGCTGCGAGATGCAAGCTAAGTCCAAGCGCTTTCATGCGGAGGTTGTGACCAGCGCCTCTTCCCATCCGACAAACGGCACCGGAAAAATTTCCTCGCTCTTCTTTAGAAGCGCCTCCTCCCTCCCTTCCGAAAAGCCCAAGACCTCTCAGATCAACATTACCTCAGGAGCCATCGCGTTAAAAGACAGTTAAGTGGATCCAGTTGCACATGACTCTTGAGAAGAAAAAAGTCCTTTGTTATAAGTACTACCTTCTTTTGCTGGTGTAGCTCAATGGTAGAGCATCCGCCTTGTAAGCGGACGGTTGAGGGTTCAAGTCCTTTCGCCAGCATATTCTCAATATTCTTAAATTACATGGGGGTGTCGCATAGTGGCAATTGCAAGGGACTGTAAATCCCTCGTCTCACGACTCCGCTGGTTCGAGTCCAGCCGCCCCCATTCTTTTGGACGATTCTTAAAATCCAGCATCGTTAAGAACGGTTCTCTCACTGAAAATGAGAGACTTCCGTCTTTCAATTGTAAGTTCTGAAATACTAAATCTAAAAGTTGACGCTTTTCATCCACTTCAGAACTTTCGAAGATTTCCTTGGCTCTCGTGGCTAGGTTCATAACCATGTTGGCTGTGACATAGAAATTGTGATCGGCCTTTTCATGACGTACCATTTGTTCGATTATCTCTCCTTGGCGAGCTTTGTAGTCTTTAATCTTATCCAGATACATTTTCTCGTCAATAAGACCATCCAGCTTATCCTCGTACATCTGGTTAATCCGCTTTTGAACGCGGTCTTGCTCTTTTCGTAGAGTTGTTAAGCTTTCAGTATGGAAAAGACTTTCGGACTCATGGATTTTCTTGAGATAGGTTGTTACTTCAGCAATTTGTTCTTCGCTCAAGGCAATATGATCAAAATACTGGGATAGAGATTCAACTAAAGGCTCCTCTCGTTTATAGACTTTTTTACAAATCCCCTTGGCGTTCGTGCAGCTGTAGTAGATATAACGCTTTTTGTGGATTTCAGGAGTTACAGTACATCCACAATGAGCGCAAATAATCATGCCTCGCAGAATGAAAGGCTCGCTAATCTTTTTGTGAGGCTTTTTATGATATCCAGCAGCTACATCCTGTGCTTGTTGATATAGAGCCGTTGAAATAAGAGGCTTATAGTGGTGCTCTGCTAATCCATATTTTGTCTTCATCGTACCACAGTAAAATGGATTTTTGAGGATAGAGTCGACTTGAGATTTACCCACTTTTTTCCCTTTTCTTGTGCGTAGCCCGTTCTTTTCGGCTTCTTCTGTCAGCTTTAAAAGTGAGTAATTTCCAGTTGCATAAAGCTCAAAAAGCTTCACAATAAACGAGGCTCTATCAGGATCGGGCACAATCGTCTTTTCACCTTGTTCATTCACTACATGAAGATATCCCAACGGGGATAAGCCTATCGAGGTTCCGTTCTTTACAGACTGTTCTTTACTACGCTTAACGTTGTCGCTCAATTGGAGGACATAGCTACGAGCAAACATGACTCCCATATCCCAACGAAGAATATCGGCAGAATTAGATTTAAGATTCAATACAAGCCCCTCTCTCAGGAAATGAATCTCAACTTTACCCTCCTTGCGAAGTTCCTCTAAAACTACCGATTCTTTAAAACTACGTTGGACTCGGTCGATGGTATCAGCAACGAGAGCGATTACCTCTTTAGATTTACGAATTTGCACAATAATTTTTTCAAATTCTTTCCGAGTGGCTTTAGTTGATGATTCTGTGATTTTAAAGGCTTGATCAACGATAAACCCTTTTCTCTCAGCGTATTCTCGTAGACGCCTTTCTTGAGCAGGTATTGATTGACCCTCTTCTTGTTCCTTGCTCGAGACTCGAGCGAGCAATATCGCTTTCATACTTAAACCTTTCTTACATCTTTATTTGGGGAGTTATTGTATCAGCTTTCTTCAACTTTCTCGAGAGATTTTTAAGGTGAGATTTGTGAGAAAGTGAGATTTATTTCTCACATTCTCACCAGTATCACCACTCTTAAATAGCTTCATACAGTTTCCTCGTTTCCAAGTGGGATCTTTTCAAATCGATAGCATCTTACTTGTCCCATGCCAGGAAGCCCCTCGGTGCGGGTTGATCTTCCATCACTAGATGGCTTTAGATAACCCTTTTTAATGAGCAGTTTAGAGGCTTGCCTCCAGTCAGCTCCCTGACAGAGTTCATTTTTAAACACCTCTTCAAAAACATAATACTCCGTTCGAGTTCCCTCGATTTTTTTGAAACCTGCTCGATTGTATGTTTTAGCATCGTCATCACGCCAGCCAGTGAAGCGACTGTTGCCGTGCTTTTCAAAGAAAAGTTGAATCGTTGCGATGATTGTCTTTTCCTCTAAATCTTGATCATCACCTCGGTGTGCAAGCCAATCTTCAAAGCAATTACCCGCAGCATCTACTGCAGAACCTTTTTGCCATGGAACGATACCAAAATGAATTGCTAATTCGCCTCCTGCTGCTACAAGCCCAAAACGACGACCAACGCGCTTTATTTGACCAGATGATCCTTCAGAGACATATTTCTCGACAAAACTATCTATCGTAGCATCTACTGCATCTCTAACCATTTGAAAATCTTCTGATAGATGATAGATGTATTTAGGCCCTGCTGTACCATGGCATTCTCTTGCTGCTGCCTTAATGGCGTCCGAAAATGCAGCTCCATCAGCATAACCATGTAGCGATTCAAATACCCCGTACAGTTCAAGATCAGCTGGGATATCCGCTATACGCGTTTCCTGACCTGCCCTAGCCTTTTTACCATCTTCAAGCATGTGCTGAGCAAGACTAATCTCCCCAGTAGACAAAAAGAGGCAACGAAATTTTGCCTTATCCCTAGCCCCTCCTGTTTTATCTGCTCTTGCTTTGCCAGTTCCATTACCTAGCATATAGGCAACTTCTCCAGCATCTTTAGGATTAATTTCTCCCATCTCATCTAAAGGCAGTAGAAGGTCGTTATACATTTTGGCAGTGGCCTCCAATCCATTGGAAGTGGCTCTCCACCGTTGGATATAATCCTTTCCGCCAAATAGGGAAGCTGCAACATCAAGAGCGGTTGTTTTTCCCGTACTACTTGCGCCACGTAGATGAAACCCACCATTTTCCTCATGGCAGATACCTAAAAGGGGCCCTGCAAATGCCGCACTAAGAGAAAACATTAAGCGAGAGTTCTCAACACAAAGAGCAGCTATGCGGCTTTGCCATTCCTCTATGCTCCCCAATGAATGAAAAATAGGCTGCCCTATAGACGGCCCCAAAAATAGAATCTTTTCTTTAGCCTGTTTTCCTATGAATCCATCTGGAAGAACATAGAATTGGCCATGCCATCCGGTTCTATCAATAGTTTTTACACGATCAATTGGATCACAGGATAAGAGATATCTAGTTAGAAACTCTTTTGCCCTTTTGTCTTCGCCGATTTTTAATCCCATGGACAAAAGAGTCTTTCTCACCTCGCTACCGTCGCCTGCAAGTAATTCTTGAGGCATAAGCCATTCATGTACTTTGCTGTCAGGATCAAGAAACTCGAGTAGTTTGGAATAATTCTCATGACGATCATTTCGTGCGTAGGCAAGCACAAATAACGGGGAGCATACAAAGATTTTTTGAACACTATCTTGTTTTGAGATTAGAAACCATACCCCTTCTTCATTGATTTCAAATCCTTCAGCAAGGGGATAGGTGATGCCTTTTAATTTAGATTGTTTCAGAGACATAAGTTTTACCTCTTTGTTACATTTTTTTTGATATTCATAAGCCCATAATTTCTTCAGCTTTATCGCAAATAGCCCGTTCGATCTCTTTACTAAGAGAAGGCTCTGTTGGGTGAAAAATCGTTAGATTTTGCTCGCCAACCTTTCGTGTTGGATAAGTAATCCTATAACCCCTTCCATCTCGTCTTTTATGGACTCCGATAGAACTGATATAGAATTGGTTATCAATCTCCACACAGGCAAATGCCATCAGACCCTTTTGCGGTTTGATTGGGAGAAGTTCCACTTTGGTTATGCTCATAAAGCTCCGGATGGTTACGCTGATCTATCCGCATAAGAAGATCGAAAAACAGAAAAAGGCGGTCTGAAGATTCTTCAGAATGCCTTTCAAGCGAAATCGATCTTTTACACGTTTGCTTTTTCATACCCCTATTGTCGTGTATCTTTTTGCGAGATATAAATTTTGGGAACAAATGGGAAAATTCCCAAAATAGAAGGGGATTTTTTGAAAATCTCAGCGAAAAATCGTCAAAAGAGATTTAATTTTCTGTTACAGAAAAATCTCTATGCCTAACATATTTAATAGAGATGTAAAAAAGTTGTAAGAACACGTGCACGACCAAGTTCAAAAGTTACCTCCGCTGCTCGGCCCATTGTCAAGCTTTCTAAAGGAAGCATCGCAAGAAAACGACCTATCTAACTTCTTTCGTATCGTCTGCGAAGAAATAATGCCTTTTACTTTCCAGTGTTCTCTTCTAGAATCGATTAAAAATCGATTTGAAACTCAAAAAAAACAGCTTTTAACCCTAATATCTCAGCTAGAAAGAACCACAAAACGACAAGTGCACGATTCGTACAAAAAGCTTGCCGCTTGCATAAAAGACACTCAAATTGCACAGAAAAAATATGTCTGGAAATGTCTATACAAAATTGATCGATTGCTGAACAACGCTATTGAAGAACGATATTGCGCTCCAAAGGAGTATGAAATTGCCTATGAATACATGAAAGACGTTTGTTGTGAGTTAGTTGAAAAAGGTTATGGCTCCCTAATTTCAGAGTTCGTAGATATCTCCTCCAAAGATAAACAGATAATAAATCTGGAAGAAACTAGGCGTCGTCATCAATTAAACCTCTTGATGGATAAGGATATGGCGTCCTTCACCCTTGTTCAAGAACATTACGTAGAACGAACAAAGTTTGCGCCTGCTCTGAATGAGCTTCAAGATGCTAGATTTCTGATATCTGATCTGGAATCACAAGTACCTTGGGTTGCATACAATCATCTTTACACAGCTCATTGGTCATGGCACACTTCCAAATCATATTTTACGGACAAGTCCCTTAAATATGAGACACCCTTAAACAGAGCAAAATCCATGCTGTGGATGGAACAACACTCTTGTTGGTGTGAAATGCAGGCTATCAAGAAAAGAAACTATTCGGAAATTAAAAAGTCTTTATTCTCCTTAGATCGCTATAAAAAGCATTTGTTGATATTGGAAAACCAGATTGCGCTTGAGCTATCGATACATGATCCAGAATTATATCAAAAACAAGCTAAAAGTGACGCGCCCTATCAGTACTGTTTGCGCGTTGATTGCACAGAACTTTGGTTCGAAATTGAATGGAAGAAAGGGAAAAAACCCGATTGCTATTTGATTGCCAACTCTCAAGCTTCTTCAACCACTCATCAATTCATTGAGCTAATTTCAAAAGCTGAAGCTGGAGGGATGATAAAGGTGCCTGCTAGAACGGTAGCCGACTTAATGAAGCGGTCAAATCTTAGTGGCGAAATTAGAAAGATATTCTTTGGCAAATCTTCTACTCATGAGGTTAAATTTAACGGGCCGAATATTCTAGGAGAGGCCGCAAATCGGGTAGACGTAACACAGCTTGTGAAAGAAGTTACCCAACTTCATCAAAAATACCGCTCACCAGAGCAACTTTCTATTCCATCTTCAGAAGCTACCATATAATCAACCGCCTAATATTTCGGCAGCTCCAATCGCAGACCCATATTTATCAAATATTTTGTTCACAGATCGATGATTTCGTAAGCTGAAGAAGTGTGCGATTTCTCGTTTTTCATCTAGCTCAGAAACTTTTGCTCGCAATTGCTCAAAAGTCTTTTTTCTCATCCACTTTGGCTTTGTCCATTCATCGTTATTGAGCTTATTTTTGGCCGATTCCAGTTTCCTATACAACCGATAGGAGAAGGTGGCATTTTGGCTAGAATACACCATTTTTAAACAAACGCGACAAACCGGAATTGTCCCATCAAGAACATATAAGGATCTTACGCATCTATCACATGCGGGACAAAGGCCATAGTAACGGAAACCACCATAGTAGCATGGAAAGGCGCTAATTTCGATCTCTGAAACATCAAGAGGGAGTTTTTCATCATGTTCTAAATGAATCGAGGATGGATGAATTTCACACTTTAGCTTTCCAAAGATGGATTGATTATCGGAATCGCTTCTATGTGCATGAATTAATTTGGAGACTGGAATTTCTGGCAGACTGATAATATATATCTTTTTGCTTCGCCAAGCATTGCGCCTGGTTCCTTTTCCGCTACCTACCCCACCCATAGGCCTTGTTGCTTAAATAACCAAAAAGCTACTTTTCTCACAGTTGCCGCCTAAAATTTAGGCAGCAACCCATTTACCTTTTGGCATTCCTAGGGCATTCATTCGGTTCAATGCAATAGCTTTGGCATAGACCTCTCCCTTT
>DASXPV010000020.1:0-4692 GCA_036493355.1 Rhabdochlamydiaceae bacterium | reverse complement strand
AAGGTGGTGGAGAGGAAATTGCATATGGACACAAAGGGAAAGGAACAACAACACATTTACTGGTTGATGGTCAAGGAAATCCTCTATGCATCACGAGTACTTCTGCGGCTGGAGATGAAAGAAAGGAAGTGGTGCCACTAATAAAAAAAAATCGTCAGATGGCTAAAACCTCTGGTAAGCAAAGGAAAGACTCCCATTCTTGAGAAAAGATCTAAAAATGCACCATAAAAATAGGAAGCTAACATCGACCCTGGTGCAAATGATCACAGCAAGCCACAAGCCTTGCTTGACCTTGTTCATGCCATAGAGGTGATATTTATTGAGGAACAATTTTTTTAAGCTATTAATCCTTACAGGCGGAGGTCACAAGGAGATAGCGGAACTGATCCGGGAAAAGAAGGCAATTATATTTTAGGGCTTAAAGAAAACTAGGGGACATTATGAAAAATGGGGAGCTTTTATAGCGGGTTTTGAGGTAAAATAGCTGCCAATACAACACCCACGGAATAATGGCGTTTCAAAAATTTAATTTAATTCCTGAACTACTCAAAGCAATTGAAGAAAAGGGATATGAAAATCCAACCCCCATTCAGGCGCAAGCAATCCCCTTAATTCTTGCAGGTTATGATTTGCTGGCAGGCTCCCAAACGGGTACTGGTAAGACTGCAGGCTTTACTCTCCCCATGCTTCAGAATTTGATGAAGAGGGGGCATAAGGGAGTAAGAGCTTTGGTTTTAGCTCCTACTAGAGAATTGGTCCTTCAAGTGGAAGAAAATGTTAGAGAACTCGCCAAGCACTTGCCGTTGAAATCGGCTGCTATTTTCGGCGGGGTTAATATCAAGGGCCAGGTCAAAGTATTGAATCAGGGAGTCAATATCATCATCGCAACTCCAGGCAGGCTGCTTGATCTGGTCAATCAGAAGATTATCAACCTTGCTCATGTTGAAATCCTTGTGCTTGATGAGGCGGACAGGATGCTCGATATGGGATTTATTCACGATATCCGTAGAATTTTAAAGTTCCTTCCTGCAAAAAGACAAAATTTACTCTTTTCCGCTACATTTTCAGAAGAGATCAAGAGACTTGCAAGTGGAATTCTTCATGCTCCTAAGATGATTGAGGCGACAAAGCCTAACTCAACGGTATCTTTGATTAATCAGGTAATGCACCCGGTTGACAGCAAGAGGAAGGCTGAACTCTTATCGATGCTGATCAAAACTAATAACTGGCAGCAAGTTCTTGTCTTTATGAGAACCAAGCACAGCGCAAATAAATTGGTAGGCAAACTGGAAGGCGTAGGGATTAAAGCTGCTGCTATTCATGGAAATAAGAGTCAATCTGCTCGTGTAAAAGCTCTGGACGATTTTAAGAAAGGGATAGTGAGTGTTCTTGTAGCAACAGATATCGCAGCAAGAGGCATAGATATCGATCAATTGCCCCATGTTGTGAACTTCGATCTTCCCAATGTACCGGAAGACTATGTGCACCGTATTGGTAGAACCGGCCGAGCCGGCAATAGCGGAGAGGCGGTATCTTTAGTGAGTATCGATGAACATGAATATTTAAGAGATATTGAGCGTTTGTTGAAACATGAAATCCCTAAGATTGTGATCCCTAATTTCCAACCAGATCCTTCGATCAAAGCCCAGCCGATCTCTCATGGTAGGCAAATGGCTCCCAAAAGACAAAAAAGAGGGAAATAACGCTCCTAATTATCTCATCTAAAGTCAGAGAACGTCTCTAAGATCGAGCAGTATAGAAATAGCGTGCCAAATGTTGGATTCAGTTTGTTTGAGGGACCTCTGGCACGAATTTTTTAATTTCTTTTAAGGAAAAGCCTTTGGGAAGAGCGTCTTTAGGGGCTCGAAACCAGCGTATATTTTTCCCAAAAATCCATAGTTCGCCTCGAACTATAAGGTCATCCCCATCCAACCATAATTCAACCTTATATTCTTTTCCTTTTTCGGGATCTACGATTTTGCCTTTATACTTTGGGTTTCCATATTTATCAGTTCCATTTTCTTTTACATTATAGATAAAATCCAATCCACAGTAAGGAGGATTCCCTACGATACCAGGTGCTCTATCTTTTTGTTTAAGAATTGTGTCACTGACGTTTCCTTCCTCATCGTATGTTACTAATATTTTGCCATAGTAGATATCTTGATACTCATAGATGGCAACCAGACAACGAATCTCAGCTGATTTTTGATCTGTGCTGTACCATAGACCTTTGATGCCTTCTATTTCTTCTTTTGTAGTACAAGAATAAAAAAGCAAAAATGTGCAAGATAGAAGGAAAAATAATATTTTTGTCATAATTACTTACATATATTGAATGATATAATTTTACAAATATAATAAATAATTTATGAAATTGAGCGTCAAGAAAAAATGAAACAGGAACCACTATTTATATTCCTATTGTTTTCAAAAACAGATTAATTGAACATCGCTGCTGCTACGGCAATGGAGAAAATATCCATTCGCATCGGAATAAAGATTTGGCATAAGAATTGCAGAATGACCATTACATAGAATATATCCATGATTTGTATGGCGTATATTATCTAGCTTCAAATACAATTTTTCATTGTTTAGATATTCGACTGAATCCATTTGCTCTGTTAGTATTTTATAAATACTCGAGGATTGACACTTATGCATCGTGTGCCACGGCTGCTGTTCTTGTGCAAAGGTGCAACACATCAAAGAGAAAAACAAAATATAAACAAAACTTCTAATCATACAAGACATTTCCTTGTCAAAAAACTTTTCAGTATAATAGGAGTCCTTTGTTTTATTTTCACTGTTTTTTTACTAAGCGCGTATAACAAAAGTAAAGAGCCTCTTTTAAGTGCTTGTTTAACTCCTGAGGAAAAACAAGATTTAGATTATTTTTTCCGTTTCCTTATTTATGAAAATTATGGAGCATTTGTTCTATTTGGGAGCAAACCATTATGTCAAATGAATTTACCTGATACAAAATATGACCCCACTCTTACAGATTTAACTGAATGGATCGATGCGATGCCTGAAAATGACAGAAAACAATTTGAAATGATTCAAAAAAAAGCACGTGAAAGGGCCAAAAAAACTCCGAAATTAAAACGAAACCCTTATCAAGGTCTTCTTGCTCTAGAGAAAGTGCTAAACACTTTTAAAATGAAAAACTATATTCTAAGAATAGATCCTCCTCTTCTTGAGGGAGATGATCAAAAAGAGCCCAGTTATGAGGTAATGTTAATTAATATTCAACAAACAGCTATTGTAATGGCTGAAAATTATACGATTTTTAAAGAGGCGGCAAAAATGGATTTCCATCCTCTAGAGGCAGTGTTTGAATTACAAAATCCCAAATCTGCTTTTTGGGAAAAGGTTTTTTCCTTAGAAAATCACATAGCTAAAGGCCTTCTTTTTGGTTTTGGGTTGAAAAATTCTATCTTTGGCAATTGGCGTATGTCTTGCTCAAATGGACAACTTGATCTTCCCTCGGATAATTACAAGGAATCTATCATGGATTATCTAAAAAGTTTGCCTTTTAACATGCCTTGTCACAATCCAAAGGCTCCTTTTTGCGCAGAACCTTTAAGGCATTGTATTATCCCTTTATTTGAGATGGTTCAAGGCGATGAAATGACAGAAAAGTACACTAAGGAAAAAGCAGTTATTGAAAGGTGGTATAACGGAAAAGATTTTGTGGAAATCACACTCAAGCGCCTTGCGGGTTTGGAATAATTGTTGAAAGGTAAAACCAGTTTATTTGTGGGCGGAGAAAGCTACCTGCGTGGCGTTTGCCTGGATTCAAAGCGAAGACGACTTGTTGCGAGCTGGGGAGAGCCGCCCGCGGTGCCTAAACCCGTTCTACGATCAGTTCTGCTTCTGTCTGATTTTTGGCGCTGACAAGCAAGTAGGATCGCATTTCTACCCCTTCGATAGGTACTCCCGAGTGGAAGATCTGCTTGATCTTCTCCTTGTCGATCTGTTCTTCCATTTTGGTCGCATTGAGATGGCGAGCCAAGTCGAGAGAGGGGCGAATAGAGAGACGTTGGTAGCAAATGGCTCTAAACTCAGCTGTCTCAAATCTTTTATCCGGCATCTCAGCAATGATTTCCTGGGAAATTTTTCGCTTCTCTTCTTCAAGCTGTTCGATTTGTCGGATGAGTTGCTTGTAGGTCGCAATTTTTTCAGCAAGACCCATTTTTGCAGAACTCCTTTAAATAGAGGACTATGCTGTTTATAATAACTCTGCCAGGAGCTGTCTACTATGGGCTTTTCCTACTATTCGGAAAGTCTGAATAGTTGCTTTGAGTCTGTATGTTCTATGATATCGAACTTGGCCAAACTTGACCAATCAAAAGTTCTAAATGTGTCCAGCCGCCCTCAATTTCTATAGAGAAAAACTGTTCAAAAATGATTCTAATTTTCTGGTGGCTTAAAGTCTTTGTGGGACAGCAATAATACCATTTGCAAAATGAATAAACATTTCAATTGCAAGTAATAAAAACATGTGCAACAAAGAAAATAGAGTGAAAAAAATAAAACCTCGAATTTATAGTGATTTAAAACAAGATTGAGAAAAATATGCAAGGAGGCTGCGAAAATTTTTTGTCTGGAGCGAGCGACCATTGTACGAGTACAAGGCGCGAGCGAAGACGAAAAATTTTCTGCAAAGCCGACGCGGGAGATTTT